>JAGCET010000016.1 GCA_017650505.1 Alphaproteobacteria bacterium | reverse complement strand
TTTTTACCCTTATCACCGATGCCATAATTTGCGCGAAACAACCAATCAGACCAAATATTGTCATCTGTTTTTGCGCACATCCAGGTATAACGTCCATAGGCATTTGGGATCGGATTACCCGGCAAACCAACCAGGTTTCCTTCCAAATTAGACTGCATAACCTGAATTTCCAATATACCACCAACCAAACCACGGGCATATTTTTCAACTCCCCGGATATCATAACCATTGTATTGTGTTGTCGGCACATTATCAATAAACACGCCATTCGGGTTTATTGTTAAGATTTGTCCCTTAGTTTCCATTTTTTATCCTTTTTGTTGTTAACCGCACGATAATATAATACAAAACACACGTATTGTCAAGCAAAAATTTATATTTTACTATTTTTTATATTTATCTTGGTAAGACTGTTTTAGCGAAGTATCTTCGAAATATTCCACACCAATCGCACGACGAACGCGCTTTAACGTTTCGGCCGCAATGGCACGGGCGGTCGCACAGCCCTGCTCTAATATTTTATAAACATAATCCAAATTCTGTTCATATTGTCTGCGACGGGCGCGAATTGGTTCCAATTCGTGATTCAGCACATTATTCAAGAACTTTTTAACCGTCCCATCACCAAGGCCGCCACGTGTGTAATGCGCCATCATTTCATCCAAATTCTTGTATTCCGGCAGATACAGTGCAAAATGTTCATCACGCGCGAACGCCCGCAAGTATATAAACGGAATATTCCCATCCAAATGCCCCGGATCTTCGACATGAATATGCAATGGGTCGGTGTACATATCTTGGATTTTCTTTTTGATAACCGACGGTTCATCGGCCAAATATATCGCGTTTCCCAAAGATTTGCCCATTTTTGCGGCACCGTCAATTCCCGGCAACCGGCGACAAACATCGTTGGTCGCAAGCAACGCCGCCGGTTCAACCAAGACATCGCCATAGGTCGAGTTAAAAGCGCGAACGATTTCACGTGTTTGCTCGATAAGTGGTTCTTGGTCTTCACCACACGGAACATATTTCGCATTAAACGCCGTTATGTCGGCCGCCTGGCTAATCGGGTATGTCATAAACCCGACCGGAATACTTTTACCAAAGCCACGTTCCTGAATTTCCGTCTTGATTGTCGGATTCCGCGTAAGACGCGACATCGTCACCAAATTCATGTAGTAAAACATCAATTCGGTCAGTTCGGGGATCTGGGATTGAATAAATATTGTCGTCTTGTCGGGGTCAATTCCCACAGATAGGTAGTCCAGTACAACTTCGATGATATTATCACGAATTTTCCCGGGATTGTGCGCATTGTCGGTCAATGCCTGCATATCCGCAACAAAAACCAACTGTTTATAACGCGGGTCTTCTTGCAGTTCGATACGGCGGCGCAAACTGCCCACATAATGCCCAAGGTGCAAACGCCCCGTTGGACGATCGCCCGTCACGATTATATCTTTTTCTTGTGTCATATTAAAATCCTTATGCTTTTTTGTATTATTACGATAATTATATTGTTTTTCAATATGTTTATGTCAAAGAATTACCGGCACCATCGCCCATAGACGGGTGCAATTACAAAACAATTAAAAGCATAACCTTGTTCAATCATTTTTACGTTCTCATTATATGTTTTTTTGACAGCATTGTCAAATAAAAAGCCCCATTTTTATGTTTCTAAAAACGGGGCGATTTAAGTGTGTTGTGTATAAATATTATCTGTGTTTACCATTAAAGTGTTTTTTTATACCCCACCCCAGTGCACCAAGACCCATTATAATACCGGCGCCACACCAACCACGTCTTGCATTACGTTTGGGTTTTACATCACCCAATGCGGTTTGTGCGGCTTTGGTCGGATTCACACTATTCGACATATTCAAATAACGAACCGCCCGTTCATAATTCTTCTTGGCCAGGTGTGCCATGCCGATATTATAGGTCGACGCACCAATTTCTTTGTCGCTTTGCGCCAATTCATACGCGGCTTTGGCGGCCCGTAATGAAGTTTCATAGTCGCCATGATTATATGCAATATACGAACTGTCGTTCAACTGAGCGCATGTATATATTTTTTCCGCATCGTCGAAAGCAACAGCATTTTGCGGTATTTCGACTGTGCGTGCACGCCCATTGGACACTTCATTCCAAATATAATCCGGAACAATGTTTTTAACAAAATCGCATTCGACTTTCTTGGTACCGCCCTTACCCGCGTGCAACCACAGCACCGATGCTCTGGGCTTTTTTGCCTTGGCAAGATTAGTATGGATTTTTGAATAATCCCACTCACGGCAACCGGTTGAATCTTTTTTGGGTTGCCCATTTTTATAAACAAAGATGTCCGGCCATGTCAGATTATAGCAACCTTCGGCACGCAAATCCAATAAATCGGAAAACTGTATATGACCGGCCATTAACGCCGCAAAGAAATAGCATCTTTTCGGCACACCTTCGTATAAACAATAACGGGTTAAATATTTGGCCAATTCAGCACCCTTTTTACCTGCATTAAGTTGCTTAACAAATCTAGAATCTGCAAACGCAACATCACCAATACAGTATCGAAGTACACATGCCGCAATTAACGTATTTTCATCCATTGGAACCTTAATAATATCCTTAAGTCCAAGGCCAGATTTTGTACCATCGGCATTGCGACCTTCTAAAATATCATACGTTAAATAACGCCCCTTATAAACATCGGATTCATCTAATGTCGGCGGCGTCATGCCCCGTTTTACTTTTCTAAAAGTTCCATCTGCATTGTACAGTTTCGTAAGCCCATGGCCTGTTGTCCAAGTACCATGACCGGCATTATCATTGTATATGTATGGGAAATAATTTTCACAAAACACCAGCGCGAATTTGATTTTGCTGCGCGATGCCTCAAACAATGCGATATTGCCATACGGGTCCGGATTCTGCATAGCCACCCCTGTTGTCGGTTGTTTTTCGTCTTGACCATCGTCTTTGGGTGATGAACATGCGGCAAGACCGCCCACCAACATTGCACCCGCCAATATTTTTTGTATTTGACCACTCATATTTATAGCCTCTTGGTTTGTTTTCATACGGAATATATAGTACAAAATATCACAATGTCAAGTATTTTCTTGAAAAGCCTTCAACATTGGCTTTACCAAGAATAACTTTACAAACCAATATAAAAATGGGGTATAATATCCCATTTTTACGATTTTATTTTAATTCTTATAATTTAACGACTTTCGTGCATATTTCCCCACAGAACGCCACGATATTCATCTGCTGCATGCAATTCTTTGGCCGCAAGCGCAACATCCAACGGCACCGAATAATGTTTGCCTTCGTATATAAAATCAGAGGCAACCGGCGCCCATTTTGGGGCCTGGAACAACTGGCCTTGGTATTCATATATTTTGTTGCCTTCGAATTTGTATTCTATTACGAATGCGGCGCCAGACCATCTGACACTAACTATCGAAATTTCACCCTTTAAATTGCGTTCACGCAGTTTATTACCCTCGGCCGTTTTCCAGAAAAACTTATCATCATGTGGCCCACGCAAAATCACCACATCATCATAAAAACCCGTTCCGATTTCGCCCGGATGAGTTTCATTATATTCTTTTGCAAATTGTTCCAACCACGGTTGAACAACCGCCATTTTTGCCTTGCAAATTGCGTCTTGTTTTTCATATTCTTGTTTACGTTCTTCGTTCGTCATATCAAACCTCCTTTGTCTGGTTTGATTATAGTATAGCACAAAAACATAACTTGTCAAGACATATTATCGACTGCGTGGAATATCTTGTAATCTGTTCGCAATTCGGTCTTTTTCAGATGTTATTACCCTATCCGGCGGAATTTGCCAATCTATGCCTATTTCGGGGTCATCATAGCGAATGCCAAATTCGGATTGTTTGTTATAGTAATTATCAACCTTGTACGTAAATATCGCGGTATCACTTAAAACCGCAAAACCGTGCAAGAAATGCCGCGGAATAAACAATTGACGTTGATTTTCATCCGATAATTCCACCGCGACATACTTGCCAAAGGTTGGCGAACCATTACGAATATCAACCGCAACGTCCAAGACACGCCCATGAACAACGCGCACCAATTTAGCCTGGGCATAATCACCCAATTGACAATGCAGGCCGCGAATTACACCATACGACGATTTAGACTGATTATCTTGGACAAACACATTATCTATGCCATTTGCCACAAATTCGGGCCGAGTATAACTTTCAAAGAAATATCCGCGGTCATCCCGAAAAATTTTTGGTTCAATGATATAAACACCATTTATTTGGGTTTTGATGAAGTTAAACGCCATTTTGCCGCCTTTTGTTTTTATTTACGAATTCATACTAGCACCATAAAAATCTAAATCAAGCCATATAAATTTAACTTGATTTTTTGTTTGTGGTTCTGTTATAATCCCCGACGGCAATACGGAGCGTTGGCAGAGTGGTAATGCAGCGGATTGCTAATCCGTGACCGTGTTACAGCGGTCCACAGGTTCGAGTCCTGTACGCTCCGCCATTTTTTATGCCCCGCAAGGGGTATTAAAAATGGCGAAATATAGTGTCACGAGAACCGTACAGGTTCGACACGGAGCAGATTTGATAAGCCTAGCGCAATCAAATCGTTGCGAGTGGAGAGGGGTATCCCCACCGCGAAGCGGAAGGGGAGTCCAATCCTGTACGCTCCGCCACAAAAACTTGTCTGGCCGCACAACAAGTGCTTTTTTTCTACTCACTTCCACTATCTTTTTATTGCGGCGGCGATGAATGCGTTAAACATTGGATGACCGGTGAATGGATTGCTCTGGAATTCCGGGTGGAATTGGCCCGCAATAAAGAACCGATGCTTTGGAATTTCCACCATTTCTGGCAATTTGCCGTCGGGTGAGATGCCCGATATAATCATTCCATTCTTTTCCAACATATCTTTATATTTTATATCGACTTCGTACCGGTGGCGGTGTCTTTCCGATATTGGCCCCGGGCCATAGATTTTTTCCGCCAACGTTCCCGGGACTATTTTGCATGGGTATGCGCCCAACCGCAAAGTGCCCCCCATATCGCCCGTATCACAATCAGACATTATACCAACAACCGGCGTGCAATTTTTAGAAAACTCTGAAGAATTTGCGTCGCCGACCCCAACAACATTTCGCATAAAGTCTATGACCGCGACCTGCATTCCCAAACATATTCCCATAAATGGAACATTATGTTCGCGTGCATAACCGGCGGCGGCAATTTTGCCATCGACACCGCGCGTACCAAAACCGCCGGGAATCAAGATACTATCAACATCGGAACAATCATCGGGCGAAAATGTTTCGGCATTTATTTTCTTTACCCTGACATGCACGTTATTTTGAATACCCGCATGAAACAATGCCTCGTTCAGTGATTTATACGCATCGGGAACATCAAAGTATTTTCCAACAACCCCGACGGTACACACCGGCAAATCATCACCCAAATATTTTTCTATTCTGTTTAGTTTTGTCATATCACCCGCAATTGCCGGCAACCCAAAATGCGTCGCCATAATATCAAAAACCTTTTGCGATTCATAAACCAACGGAATTTTATAGATATTATCAACATCCATACTGGTAATCACATTGTCCGCCGGCAAATTACAGAACATACCGATTTTAACCCGCTCGTCCGGGGTCAGCATACGCGGTGAACGCACGAACAGCATGTCGGCCTGGATCCCGCTTTCCAACAATCGGCGCACAGACATTTGTGTTGGTTTCGTTTTTAATTCGCCACTTTGTTCCAAAAACGGTGCCAATGTAAGATGCGCGAACATAACATTACGCCGACCGATATCATTTGCAAACTGGCGCACAGATTCCAAAAATACGGTGCCTTCGATATCGCCAACCGTACCGCCAATTTCACAGATAACAAAATCTGTGTCCGTCGGACGACCAATGTATTCTTTGATTTTGTTGGTCACGTGTGGAATTGTTTGAACCGTCGCCCCAAGGTAATCGCCGCGACGTTCCGCATTCAAAACGTCCCAATAAATGCGCCCGCCCGACACAGAATCATTGCGTGACAATTTTACACCCAAAAACCGTTCGTAATACCCAAGGTCAAGGTCGGTTTCGAAACCGTCGTTTGTCACATAAACCTCGCCATGTTGAAGGGGCGACATAGTCCCCGGATCAACATTCAAATATGGGTCAAATTTGCGGACATGAACACTGTACCCGCGGGATTGAAGAAGGGCGCCCAACGATGCCGCCGAAACGCCCTTGCCTAAACTGGAAACCACACCACCGGTGACGAAAATATATCTGGACATAAGTTTTTCCCCCTTATGTATTGGTATATTACAAAAATTCAAAATATGGCGCAAGTGAAAAAATGGGTCATGCCCAAAAACCACTTGAAGTCAAATTGAGAACAAAGTAAAATATGACATGTCATGAACAAGGAGTTTTTAAATGATAAAAAAAAGAAAAAGTAAAAAACGCTATTGATTTATTGACGGGCAAAACAGCCGAAGAGTTAAGTAGCAAATTCTTGTTGTTTGCAGGCAGTGCAGAGCCAGGATATGCAAAATTGATGTTCAAATCCAACGAAACGAAACACTGTGAAGATGCCGATAAACCTGTTGCGGAGGTCATGCCGTATAATGGTGCGTTAATACCAGAGAATGCAGATTTAACAAATTTGAACCTGCCAAGTCAAGTTTTGAAAGCTTATGACCGCGCGCAATACGCAAAAAAAGATCTCGAAGCGATGGGAATTTCTGACGTTCAGATTGGATACACTAATGCAATGTGCGAAAGTCGCAACAGGGGCAGGCTCATGAGAGCACACGAGTTTTTTATTGTGTTTCCTATTGATAAAAAGCACAGAAAAAATTGCCTTGTTGCCAAAAGCATGGCTAAACATGACAGTGAGGGTGTGAATTATTATTGTCCTGTTCGCCAACGGTGAGATAAATGCAACCCGCCCAAAAATGGGCGGCGTTTATTTTCCGCGCTTTGTTGCGTTTTCGCCGTTGATTTTGCAGGTCATTTTAAGGAACTTTTCCGCACGCAATTCGGGTAATTTTTCTGGGTCGGTTTTCGACAGTAATTTTATTTGCTCGGCCACCGCATCGGCAAGGTTTTTCATCGTCGCCGCCCAATCGGTGTGCGCGCCGCCCGCGGGTTCCGGAATAATCCGGTCAATCACGCGCATTTCCATCATATCTTCGGCAGTCAACTTCATCGCCTCTGCCGCGGTTGCACGGTATTTGTTATCCTTCCACAAAATGCTGGCGCAGGATTCTGGCGCAATTACCGAATAAATCGCATTTTCCAACATCAACACACGGTCCCCGGTACCAATCGCAATGGCGCCACCGGATCCACCCTCGCCCACATTGACGGCGATGTACGGTGTTTTTATGGCAAGACCCGTTTGTATCGATGTCGCAACCGCCTGGGACTGGCCCCGTTCTTCGGCCGCGCCGCCTGCAAACGCGCCCGCCGTATCGAACAGCGACACAACCGGCAAATTAAACCGTTCGGCAAGTCGCATTAAACGTTGCGCCTTGCGATAACCTTCGGGATTTGGCATACCAAAACGATGCAATTGACGCGTTTCGATGGTACGGCCCTTTTCTTGCCCCAAAATCACCGCCGGGAACCCGTTCCAAAAACCAATACCGCCACACATTGCCGCATCTTCACCAAACAACCTGTCGCCGGCAAGGTATGTCCATTCGTCTACAATCCCGTTTATATAGTCCAAAAAATGCGGCCGATTTTCGTTTCGCGCCAATAACACCTTGTCATAGGCGGCATTTTCACCAACACCGCGCGATTTTTTTGCATCCGGTGCCGCCGGGGTTGCCACGTTAATTTCGTGCGGCGTGTGCGCCCCATGCGTCAAAACATGCAGAATCTTTTCAAGACGCGATTTTAATTCCGCACGCGGAACAACCATATCGACCATTCCGTGTTCGTACAGGTAATCCGCCGTTTGGAAATTCGCCGGCAATTTTTCACGAATATTTTGTTCAATAACGCGCCGACCGGCAAAGCCGATTCTTGCGCCGGCCTCGGCAATATTTATGTCGCCAAGCATTGCGAAAGACGCCGTTACACCACCGTACGTCGGGTCGGTTAGCAGCACGATATACGGGATTCGCGCCGCGTGCAATTTATTTACGGCAACCGTTGTACGCGCCATCTGCATAAGCGACAAGATGTTTTCCTGCATACGGGCGCCGCCGCTGCACGCGACCATAATAAACGGACGGCGAGTTTCGATTGCGTGTTCGGCACTGGCCACAATGGATTCACCGGCAACACGCCCCATTGACCCCATTATAAATTCGCCATTCAAAATGCATATCGTTGCCGGAACGCCGCCAATCGTGCCGTCTGCGGTTGTTACAGCCTCGTTATATCCGGTGTCGGTTCGGGCCTCGGCCAATCTTTCTGAATATGGGATGCGGTCGACAAAGCCCAACGGGTCGTCCGGCAATGTCGGCAACTTTATCTTTTCCCAATTGCGGTCATCGAACAGCAAATCGAATCGCTGTTTCGGATTCATAATGAACGCACGTCCACACCGCGGACAGATATAATGATTATCCTTGTAATCTTTGTAATACACCAATTTGCCGCAAGATTCACACTTGATCCACATCAACCGGCGAACGCGGTCATATTTTTCACGATTCTTATTTTTAATTCCGGAACTTTTACCGAACAACATAATACTTATCCATTCATTTTTTTGATTAGTTCACGACTGGGCTTGAACAAAATTGTCGTGTTTGCGGGCAAATGCATCGGTTGCCCGGTTACGGGATTATAACCAACCTTGGTCGCACGGGGACGTGGTTGAAAAGTGCCGAAGCCACGAATTTCAATACGATCACCGTTTGCTACGGCGTCTATCATTGTATCAGACACCGTATCCAAAACCGCGGCGGCATCCATATCGCGCATGCGTTTGAACTGAACCCGAATAGTGCGAATAATATCAGAACGTTTCATAATGCTTTCCTTTTTGTGTTCGGGGTAAATGATAACACGCAAAAGAAAAGAATTCAAGTGTTAGTGTTAGTGGTTAGTGAGAGTGTTAGTGGAGGCCGCGATAAGACCGCGCTAATCATCAACAAAAAACACCGCGCGGAGCGGTGTTTTTTTTATTAGAATCCAAAAACCATTCTTTGTTTTGATTGACGTTTCTTTTCGTTACGAACGGCTTCTTCCTTTAAACGTTTACGCTTGGTTGTTGGTTTTTCATAGCGTTGACGTTCTTTCATTTCGCGATACAGCCCTTCTTTTTGTGACTTACGTTTTGCGACGCGCAATGCCTGTTCAACGTTGTTATCCCGTACAAGAACCTTTACCATACCTGTATTCACCCCCTTTGCGGTGTTTTTACGTACCTGTTTTTGTCCGCCTTCGCCAAAGGCTACGGCAGGACACTCAATTTTCTTAATCGTGTGCGGTGCGCGCGATAACGAAAATTGGTGGTGGAGCTGATGGGACTCAAACCCACGACCTCCTGAATGCAAATCAGGCGCTCTAATCAACTGAGCTACAACCCCAGAACTAAGCGACGCTTATTTTACGCACTTTTCAAACGAAAGTCAACATAAATTTATACTATGCCACACAATCATAAACATTCTTATTGTTGCGCATATTCACCAAAAACCTCTGTGCGAAATTCAGTTTCTTCTTTAAACTTGTTTGCACAGGAGTTTCCACAGCGAGATGCACACTCATAAGAATCACTGTATGCACCGTTCGGCGTCCAATTTGATACTGTGGATACGCTATTAACATTATCTATTCGGCACCAACAATATCGCCCACTTACACCATATGGCGAAGCGTCCGTTGGTATCCAATTATTATATTGCGTTTCTAATTGCGCATTGGTTCTATCATTAAAGAAAGTAAAACCTATGTCACTGCACCATGATTTACCAACCGCCGCCCCATAATTGAACAAAACCTTCCATTCACTACGAGATATATCTTCACCTTCACAACGAGCGACATCAAGGAAAGAACTGCCATTCAATCCGTGACTATAGTAGCATATACCGTTTATACTGGTATCAAAAACCACACGGTTCGCGCCGATGCCGGTACAAATATCGCGGTCGGTTTCATCACATACAACGTAAGTGGAACCATTATATTCCGTCTTTATAAGACCGTCCACACCATTACCAACCATGAACATATTGCCATAATACACTTTACCTTCAATTTCGACATTCAATGACGGCATTGTTTTTTTGTTGCTACGCAGATAGACATACGGGCCACTGCATTCACCATTTATGCAATTTTCAACATGTAATATCCGACCACAATCACCAATTTCGTCTTGGCCTGCGCCACTTCTTAGTTTTTCGGGGCATGGATTCAATCCTTCGTCTTTTTCGGGTTCCAATGGAAATTCACCGCCCGGGCAGTAGTGATCGTCTGTACATATTTTGCATCTTGAACCACCGGCCGGCAAGAAATATCCCGGTTCGCATATTATGTTAGCACCGGCCCATACCGCGGTCAGTGTCAACTCTGCCATATTACGCGGCAAAGTAATATTGGATCCAGGTGTCACGGTTGCATAAGGGCTGGATTCATCGCCAGTTGGATACCGCCATTCTGCAATATTATGACCGTTCCATTCGCAACCTGAATCAGCCGCGGTCAAAGTTGTATACGATGCACCCGGGGTTCCCTGTATACCTGACGCACCGTCACCATGATCCGTGCCACAGAAATAGTGTATATTTATCTTTGGATCACAATTTGGCCGCAACAATATTTGATACGGCGATGTATATGTTGTCCCATTAACCACGTACGAATCACCACCGGTTATCACACCCGATGTCATTGGAGAATTTGTGGTTGGACCAAAGAATTTCTCCTTAGATGCATCGTACACATATATATCAAAACCATATTCATCACCAACTTCCGCACATGGAGTTTTATTGCATGTTTGTGTATTATAATTTACAACATCTGAAAAACTTAGGGTTTGACCCTGGTTCAATGTAGTAAATTCTGACAACGTATCCCCCTGGCATTCACCAAAAACCGAAACGCCAAAGACACATTTTTTGCTTTCCATGTCCAAAACTAAGCCTTGAGTTCTATCACATTCGTATTGTGCTAATAACGTACTTTCTCCTTCTTTTGGGGTCCAAGTGGTATCATTGGGTACCGCATAAGATGACTGATTATGAAAAATCTCTTCTCCGTTTATAAAATACCCTGCAAACCTTAATTCCAACGAACCCGGTTCTGGTGCATGCAATAACGACCTCATTTCCTCGTTGGTATAGGCATTTTCGCAATTTGGATCACTGTACCAACCGCTGGGTGCCAGAGTTTTGCGGTATATCGTTGGATTTTGCGGGTCTGGACTTGTGCCACCATTTGTCGTGTCATCAAAACTGACCGCCAGACATCCTGGTACAGATGTCCTGAACATAGCTCTTCGGAAGTTTGTTTCATTGTTAAAAGTGTTTGCGCAGTTATTAGAGCATGAATTATAACAACTACCTGTACTAAGCTTATATACCCAATTCGAGACAGCCTCGTGTCCATCAATACTTTCTATCCGACACCAACAATGTTGGCCCGTCACTCCATCATTCGTTGTGCCCGTCGGTGTCCAATTATTATACTCGGTTTCCAATATGTTATTCGTTGCGCTATCGGCGGCCATTGGATATGTGCCACTTACATCACTGCACCATGATGCACCATACACGTTACCATATGAAAAACTTGTTCTCCAATCGCCAGGTTGCAATGTATCATTAGGACTACTGCATGCCAATCCGTTACTAAGATTACCAAACGGTTTATAGCAAGACCTAAGAATTGCCCCATCTATATCTGAATCCAATTCAGATATAGACAACGCCATCGCCGAAGTGGTCATAAATATTGCCATGACCACGGGAATTCCAAACCAATGCAGAAATTTCATCTATTCTCCCCTTTCTTTTATGTCCAGTGTATAAAAAAACGCCCCTCTAATTCAAGCAAAAAATACGGACACTCTATTTATTTTTAGATTTGAATTGAATATCACGTAATTTTTTATATTCGCCGTCTAATGCAACCAATTCGGCATCGGTTCCCTGCTCTATTATTCGGCCGTTTTTGATAACACAGATTATATCGGCATCCAAAATAGTTGACAATCGGTGTGCAATAACAAATGTTGTACGCCCGCGCATCAAATCCACCAATGCCGATTGAATCAGTTTTTCACTTTCCGTATCCAGGGCGGATGTAGCCTCGTCCAACAACAGTATAGGCGCATCCTTTAATATCGCGCGCGCAATCGCAATACGTTGCTTTTGTCCGCCCGACAGTAATGCGCCACCTTCGCCCACGCAAGATTTATAGCCATCGGGGAAAGACATAATAAAATCATGTGCGTTCGCGGCACGCGCGGCGGCAACCACCGCATCATGCGATGCACGTGGCGCACCGTATTTTATATTCGCTTCGATAGTATCATTGAACAAGAACACGTCTTGGGAAACTTCGGATATATTTTGGCGCAATGATTGCAAAGTATAATTTTTGATATCACGACCATTTATTGCAACCAACCCAAAATCCGGGTCATAAAAGCGTTCTATTAAATTGAACATCGTTGTTTTACCGCCACCACTTGGCCCGACCAAAGCACATACCCGGCCCGCCGGCACATTCAGGTTGATATCGCGCAACACCGGTTCGCCGGGTATATAAGAAAATTTGACATCCCGAAACGCAACCGACGGTTGCACCGCGTGCAGTTCGGTCGCGCCGCGCGAATCACGTATCGTTGGCTTGGTGTCCAAAAATTTAAATAAAACTTCGGCCGCAAGCAATCCATGTTGAATCGTGCCGCCCGTGCCAGTAATAGATTTGGCCGGTTTATACGCGGCGGTCAACGCCAACAGAAACGCGGTAAAATCCCCGGTTGTGATTGCACCCGTTACGATAAAGTGCCCACCCAAAATCATCGCGATACACAGCCCAATGGAAATCATTAACTCCATCAGTGGCGAACGCAGACCGGCGGCCTGGGATCCCTTATATGAATTTACGACCGACGCATTCAAAACGTCTTCGAATTTTTTTGTTTCGGCCCGTTCGGTGGCAAACGCCTGAATAGTCTTGATTCCGCGCAGTGTTTGATTCAAATGCTGCGACACATCGTTTGCAATTCCAAAAGATTGGCGCGACAACTTTCTTTGCCGCCGCAAAATCATGACCATAGGTATCATAACCGCCGGCACCAAGAACAACAGTATCGCGCACATCTGGGGCGCATAGTACACCATCAATCCAACCGTTATAACCAGGGTTGCAACCTGTTGCACCAATGATATGATGTTACCCGTCACCAATTGCAGGACGGCGCCAGCCTGGACATTAAAATAGTTCAAATTTTTACCAACACCGTCGCCATAGAAATCCGAAACATCCATGTGAATCATATGTGAATAAATGCGTTTTTGCAATGCGGCACTGGCCGACAACCCGCCCTTGGCCATAAGCAGCGTTTGCGCGTACCGGAATGCGCCCTTGGCCCCAAAGGCAACGATAATCAAAAGGCCGAATATATACGTCGACCCCATATTTTTTTCAATGAACGCCTGGTCAATGACGCGTTGGACCAACGTTATAGTATATCCTTCGGCGGCGGCGGCACAGATTGTTGCCGCAACGCCCGCGGCCAACCATTTCCAATACGGCAACCCAATTTCGCGCCAAATGCGCCCATACAGTGACCATTTGATACGGCCATTGGACGCATCACCGTGAATGAAGTTTTTTATTTTTTTAATAATTTTTCTCATAGCGGTTTGATTATAGCCATTTCGGATGTGGATGTAAAGGAAATTAGTGTTAGTGGTAGTGGGAGGCATAAAAAACGGCGCCACGCGCCGTTTTTTACTAATCACTATCACTTACACTAATGTTGTTTTTTGTTCATTTTTGCAAACGAATATTGCATTTTCAAATGGTCGGCATCGTATGTCTTGTTCATAATGCCCAGTGTATCTTCGACAATCACGATTTCTTCGTTCGTCGGAATCATAAAGATTTTAACGCGGCTGTCGGGTGCACTGATTTCGCATTCGCCCGCGTCAAGGCGCGCCAACGCCTTTGCGTTCTTTTCCCTGTCCAATTTGATTCCCAATTCTTCCATTCCCGAACAAAATTCACCGCGCAAATCGGCATCGTTTTCACCAACACCCGCCGTAAAGACCAACGCGTCGGTGTGGCCCAATTCCGCCATAAACGCGCCGATGTATTTTTTCACGGCATGTACCTCCATTTCCAACGACAGTTTGCAATCTGGGTTCGTGTCGCGATTGCTTTCTACATCGCGGCGATCCGCAAAGCATTTTGTAATGCCAAGGTGCCCGGAATCTTTGTTCAGGTGCTTTGTCATCTGGGCCGGTGTTAGGTTCAATTGTTCCATAACGTACAGCAATGCGCCCGCATCTACATCGCCCGGACGTGTTCCCATCATAAGGCCCGCCGTCGGCGTCATGCCCAGTGTTGTATCGACCGCGCGACCATGCTTGATTGCAACGCCCGACGCGCCCGAACCAATGTGCATTGTGATTAAATTGCATTCGCCGGCCGGTTTCCCAAGCATTGCCGCCGCGCGTTTGGAAACGTACAGGTGGCTTGTCCCATGAAAACCATAGCGACGCACGCCCAATTCGCGATACCACGCATCTGGCACCGCATAGCGATATGCGTATTCCGGCATAGTTTGCAAAAACGCGGTGTCAAACACGGCAACCTGGGTCGCGTTCGGCAACATTTGGCGCGCACTTTCAATTCCCATAAGTGACGCCGGAATATGCAACGGCATCAATTCGCGCCATTTTTTAATTTCAGATATAACTTCGTCGTCAATTTCTACAGACGAAGCATATTTCGAACCGCCCATAACCACGCGATGACCAACACCGCGGATTTCGTTCATATCAATAGACGCATCGCGCAGCATTCCCATAACGACATTTAACGCGTCGTTGTGATTTTTCATTTCGACTTCTTTTTTCTGTTTGGTGCCGTCGGGATATTTTTGCGTGATAAAAGAATCCGAACTGCCGATTTTTTCGACGTTTCCACCGACAATTTGTTTTTTAGAATCCGCATCAAAGATTTGATATTTCAAACTGGACGAACCACAGTTCAGGGCCATAATGTACATATTCTTTCCTTTTGGTTAAAATTATTACGCGGGCCAGTTTAGCACCCGCGTATACAGATTTCAATACAAAAAACGTTCCACCCGTGGCGCGGGGGAATAATTATATTCCGCGGCCACCCTGTTGCAGCCAAAACGCCTCTTGCTTAGCTTTCGCACTGCCCGGTCGCCAACTGTACATTTCGCCCATATGTGAATCACGACCGGTTTCAAGACGATTCCAGAAGTCAATAAGTTCTTGGTACTGATCCTTGTGATCGTCATCCCAAGAATCCAATTTTTCTTGCGTTTCTTGAATCTGTTGATTGGCATTATTTAACGCCGCGGTCGCATCTTGGAAATTCTGCAACTCTTCTTGTTTGTCACCTAACTGATTCTGGGTCAAAGCAAGCAAATGAAGATCGTTGTCCATCCTATCAACAATCGGTTGTAATTGTGCAAATGCGCCAGACAACAGTGGTTTTTGAATATTAGTTTGACCATTTTGCACATGGCCAATATACGCAGTTATTGCCTGCACATCCGGATCGTTTACTAGATTCGTGTTATTCTGCACCAGTATGTTTGCTTGATCGTTCAAATTAGTACACAATGTCTCTAGATTTTGTTTTGTGATCGTGATCAAATTATCATGTGACCGTATATCTGTTTCTATGGCCGTTTGAGAACGCGACTGACCTAAAATGCGATTTGCCCAAATTTGACGTTGTATCATGCGGTCATGTTTCCGTTGGGTGTTTGCTTTATTTCGCTCATTTTGGGCTTTCCAGTCATCGTGCGCGGCTTTCAGATCTTTATTTTCGCGCCTAATCTTGCTACGCGATTTACGGATTCCGTTTATTGCCATTGTTGCACCATATCCAATACCAATAAACGCAGCACGTGCACTTTTATCCAATGCACTTGTGACAAATTGAACGCCGGCATTTTTATTCCAAGATAAATCCTTATTAGAAAAGATATTGAATAATTCTTTGTCTTCTTTCAGGGTATCCATAATTTTGCTGGTCGTGTTAGCATATTTGATAACCGACAAAATTTCCATCGCCGTTTTGGCTTCTTTTACCTTTGCGGGGATGGCATCCCTAATTATTTTTTGGATTATGGCCCGTAATTGAGGACCGTTCTTTAACCCACCTGCAAATGCTTCTGGCATTTTGTCTTTGACATCGTTCATTTCTTTGATGAACCAATCAAAATGATCAAGTGCCTTGTTAGATGTCGTTTTGCTGGATACCTGTTTTAATCTTTTTCTAATTCCGTCTGCTTTATCTAATACAGCCGCAATACCATCGGTCGGTTTTATTCCTTCTTTGCTTATGCCTTTAACAATCAATTGTGCGGGCAGAGAGAAAAACATTCTGTCGCCGCGCAATTTTACATATTTTTCTAAACAGTCTTCATAAGTGTCTCCAACATATTTTTTAACCTGTTGAAATAAGGTCAACTCGTCTTCTGTTTTTGGTGGCACAAAATTCGGACTATCGGATTTATCATAATCAACTTCCTCAAGTGCTGTATCCAAAGGTCCCGTCACAACCGCATTGTCATATTTGGAAAAAATTTCTTTGACTTTGGGGGCTTTATAAATTCTCCGGAACAGGTCTTGATAGCAATCTTTAAATTTGGCAATATCTGCACTTGTTGGTTTAAGTTCAAAACCCTTGGCAATTTGTAGAAATTTTTCCTGCAAAGGTTCTGTAACTATAGAATATTTGTACCTTTGTGAACCTATATTCTCAAGTATATATACAAAATTGTCTTTAAATTTGACGTCTTTATTGTATTTCTTGGTTCTAATACCTTCTACAAGTTGATCAAAAGAAATTTCCGATTTTAATCCATAATCATTAATCAAACTGTTTATTGCGGGGCGAAGTCTTTCAAAGTCCACAGTCGCCAAGATTGCTTCTGCTGCATCTGATAATTTGACCGGATGAAACGGTTTTTCGGCATCTTCGCCATAAAAATCATCAACAAAAATACCAACCTTGTTATACGCCTCGGTTTTTAACTTGTTATCTTCCTTCATACCGCCAAGTGCGTTGTTTATTGCTTTGTACAATTCTTCGATTTGATTGTAATCGTAGCCCAATTCGGCAAACATATCCGGCAAATCGTTATTCTCATATTCACCACTATCTGGCGCCGTTTCGTGCATCAACTGGCTGCGCCAATCTTTCATAGGGTCTGTTAAGTCACCGGCTTTCAAATAATCTTCCCACCGAGCACTAACCTCGGGCTTCATATCATTAAAGTGCAATTGTTTGAAATATTTGGTCAAAACACTTTTTACACTCGCCATTGACAACTCCTTTTGGTACTGGGACACCCACATATATATTATAATACAAAACACGTGGAATTTCAAGGGAACTTACCACACCCCGCCGGGTGCTCCCGGCACCCCTCTCAAGAGGGGAACCTGCCTCTACCCCACCGCGTCCCGCGCCCGCCAAGACAATTCAGGGTGTATGAGCGTTGTAGATAATAAATAACTATCTGCAACCCTTAAAAAAACGTGAATTTATTCCCCTAGAAAAAATCGCGCTTTTCTGGCAAAATGGGGAAAATGGAATATAAAATTCGGAATTTTTTGTTGCGGTCGTTGCCCTATGTAATATCTATTGCCGGTGGCGTGGTGTTGTTTTCTGTATCTTTGGACAATGTCAAAGATCCCGCCGTCGAAGGGCTGATTAGCAATATTTCGGCGTCTTTGTTGGCGATTCCGTTGGTGTTTTTACTGTACGATTACACAACAACGCGCGTGTCGCGGCGGTTGCATGAAACCTTGGTTGCCGGAATGAACGACAAAATCAACACGATTATGCTGCACCTTGTACTGATTCTGCGCAAAATGCTGAAAGTGCGCGGACGGGCGACGCACGGTGGGGTGATGGCTATGCGCGATTGGACCGAGGCACGCATCGCACGCGAAATGCAAATTCGAACGGAATATATCGATATGCTGCGCCAATATTACGAAGAATTGGAAAACATGATTATCGGGTTCGGCAAAGAAAACGCTATGTCGCCCGAACAGGTGCGCCTTTTGTCCGCGTTGGCGCGCGATATGTCGCGGTTGGTCGGAATGCATCGGATTGGCGGAAATCGGCGTATGGTCGCACGCCACATTCGAAATATTATCGGGGAAATAAACGATTGGTTGGATTCTTCGGACAATGTGGCGCGCAACTTTGATAACCTGTTGTCTGCCGCAACCGCACCGGTGGCAACGAACGCAAAGCCGGACGCCCAGGCGGACGCGGCAACAGGGACAAAAAATGCACCGGCGCGATAAATTTTCTTGATTTTGCATAAATTGTGTGTAATAATCGGCGGCGAACTGCTGGATTTTAAGTTCGGGGGCTATAGCTCAGTTGGTAGAGCAAATGACTTTTAATCATTGGGTCCAGGGTTCGAGTCCCTGTGGCCCCACCACAAATCAAAACCGACATTACGTCGGTTTTTTTGAATCTGGTTGGACTAAAACAAATAATTTATTTTTATGCCACCGTGCCAACCGGTGCGGCCAAAATCATGCCGGCCAATGTTTATTGCCAATTCAAAATCGTCAATACTGCGGCCCAATTCAATGCCGTATTCAATATAGTCTTTGCCGTTTCTGTTCGCCCACCCGACATAGTCAACGGTCGTTTTGCCGCCGGTTGTGAAATTCATTACATAATCAACCGTCGCTGCCGCGCGCCACCCAGACCCAAGATCGCCAATTATGCCAAGTGTTGGGGTAACCTCAAATATTCCGAAATTCGTTACGTCTATGTTTTCGCCGGCATTTGACACATAATTCGGCGCGTTCACCCATGTATATCCGCCATTTACGCCGATGTGCATTTTGATGCCTTGGGCTAAATCGTGATTGTACCCTGCCCCGGCGGCAAACGCGACCCATACGTTTTCAAACCTGCGCGATGCATCAAGTGTTTCAACGCGTGTCGCCAAAATTCCGGCATCTGCAACAAAGCCAATATGAAAGCCTTCGAATTCGACCCCGGATGCAATTCCAACAAACCCACCGTCGCCATCAACATCCAAAGACGAATTGCGCGAATGATGCCCGGCGTAACCACCAAAGACTTCAAAATCAACCGCCCCGGAACGCGGTGCAAACGATACTGTTGCAGTATCTGAATCAGAATCCATATTCGGCAAACCATGGAACTTTATTTCATCTGCGAAATGCGACCAATCAACACCAATATGCCCAGACGCATATTCGTCGCCACCACTGCGCCCAATCATTGGCAAAATTCCCGTATCATCACCAAATTCGCCGTAATACAGCATGGAACCGTATTCGTCTGGGTCGGAATATTCCGTATCTGACGTGATGTTGGTCAATTTATTATTCCATATTCCGCCAAGTGCACGTTTTGAAATATTGTGCTGAATCCCCGAAATCGCGTATGCAGACACCGAATTGCCGTACGGCATAAAATTTGCCGCGTTAGCCGCCGCACCAATTGCCATCGCACCGGCCGCAATCACAAGACTATGCATTTTTTTCATTACTCTCTCCCTTGTGTTTTTGTTCCCTGTATTATATCACATAATTTCTTGTTGAAAAAGTTTTATTGTGTGTGGGGAAAAAATTATTTACAATCGTCGGCATGAAAAATGATAAACGTATAAAAATAGAAAAGCCTATTGTTATGGTCGGCCTTATGGGGGCGGGCAAAACCAGTGTTGGACGCGCACTGGCGCATCATTTGGGTGTGCCGTTTATCGATTCGGATAAAGAAATTGAACGCGCCGCCGGATGCAGTGTCGTTGATATATTTTCCCTGTATGGCGAGGCAGAATTTCGTCGCGTTGAAAAGCACGTTATCGACCGCATTATCGACACACCACCACGCGTAAAGGTTATTTCTACGGGCGAAGGCGCGTTTATAACCCCCGAAATTCGCAACCGTGTTTTGAATGATGCAATTAGTATATGGCTGAAAGCAGACCTGGATTTATTGGTCAAAAGAACCCAATTTCGTGATACACGACCGCAACTTTTGCACAATGATAGTAAAAAAATCCTTGCTCAATTGATTGCAGAGCGGTATAACACATATGCAATGGCAAACATAACCGTCGAAACGTTTGACGAAAGTCTGCACAAAACATTGACCAAGGTTGTGGATGCATTAAACCAACATATAAAAACAAAAGGAGAAAAATAATGGCGGGTAAATTTTTAAAAGAATTTCGTGATTTTGCAGAACGCGGAAATGCAATCGATATGGCGATTGGTATCATCGTCGGGTCGGTAATGACCAGTGTAGTTAATTCTTTGGTCGCCGATGTTATTATGCCACCGATTGGGTTATTGGTTGGCGGCGTTGATTTTTCACAATGGTTCTTTGTATTGTCCGGCGGAAATGGCCAGGCATTTAACACCGTGGCCGAAGCCCAGGCCGCAGGCGCAACAACATTGAACATCGGGTTATTTTTGAATACGGTAATCAGTTTTATTATCACGATGTTTGCGGCATTTTTGATTGTGCGCACCGTGAACAAGATGAAGGCGAAAAAGGCTGTGACAACACGCGCGTGTCCGTATTGCAAACAAACGGTCGATGTGTTGGCGACGAAATGTCCGCATTGCTGCTCGGCATTGGAAGCGGGTGAAATTAAACCCGCCGAAGAAAGCGATTTAAGCAAAGGCATAAAAAAATTGAAAAAAATTGTAAAGTTAAAAAAATAATTAAACGCCACAATCGTGGCGCTTTTACTTATATCCCCGTCGGCAGATACAGGTGCCCGTACGGTTCGTATGCGGTGGCGATAGAACCTTCTTCAACCATAATATCTGAGATTGTACAAGTTGTTACATGTGACTGTATATAAATATCAATTGCTAGTTTATCGGCATATTTTTGATTAACTGTTACGGTAAAACGCTGAGGTGTAGTACCATACGTAGAATGTTGGCCATACACAAGTATACCTTCACCATTTGCGGTGGTTTGATAAAGATATAGTGTACAGTGCCCCCCAGTCACTTTTGCCGATATTGTTATTGTTTTACCAAGAAAATTATCTGTATTACCAACTTCCATCATTGCAATATGGCGCGCTGTACCATTTTGGGGCCGGGTTATTGTATAACCATTTTCTACTTTTGTTAGTTCGGCTCCTTGAGAACCATGAAAAATCTGGGCATTTTCGAAATCAAATAAATTTTTTGATGGGGAATATTGTTTCAATCTTACCAACCAACATACGGTATTATCGTTCGGATCCCATTCGATGCATTCAAATTCGCCATTTATTGCCATCTGCACGGCGGCATTGGCGGTGGACGCGGTCACCAGTGCGTTTTGTTGTGATGCATAATCCCCGTTTGGATTGTAAATTGGCTTTTGCCCAAGGCCATCGGTTTCGGACGAATCGAATGTCATCGCGCCCGTGCCGGTTGTGGTAAGTGTTGATTGGATTGCGGCCAACCCGGCATCAACGTATTCACGCGACGTAACCGATTCTTCATTCGCCGCAAACGCCGCGCCCGCACACAACATACAAATTGCAAATATAACTTTTTTCATTTTTCCTTTCCTTTTGTTTGTTTTAGTTCCCTCCTGTGGAGGGGTGGTGGGTGGAACCCACCAGGGTGGTTAGAGAATACAGAATAATAACGAATGCTCTAACCACCTCCCGGCCTGCTAGGCCGTACTCCTTCAGTGGAGGAGAACTTTGCACTCTGCAACAATCCCATTTACCCAGTATATTTAGTTCCTCTTCCACTAACCACTTGCACTAGCCACTAACCACTATCCCATTATGAACAAAAAGGTACCTTTTTGTTCGTTTTGAAAACCGTAAAAATGCACAATAAAAAATCCCAGAAATCCGGGATTTTTATCTTTTGAAAAAATGTAAAAAAAGGGTGGACATAAAGGTACCTTTTTGTTCGCCCCAACACCACAACAAAAAACAATGCAATCTCAATATGATACAAACACCCCGCCGGGCATCCGGCGGGGAATAATTTGATGCAAATTTTATTACCGTGTCGGCCGTTCAATAAACATTAGTATCAACCACACCACGGCGGCAACACCGATTATGGCGTATACAATATTGCTGACCATTGTGCCGGGGCCAAATAACCATGCGACCAAATCGAAACCAAAAATTCCGACCAAACCCCAATTTAACGCCCCGATAAAAGTCAGCGGTGCAAGAATGTAATCTGTTAATCCTTTCATTTTTTTCTCCCATAAATTTTGTTAAACTTTGTCTTTTTCTTAAGACATTTACATTATAGTCCGGGGCGGCATCGTACACAATACGAACAAATACCTATGGGGAGTGTTAGTGGTTAGTGTTAGTGTGTGGGCGATGCTATTTTGCTTGTGTTATTTATAAATTCGGTGTATCATGCGTCGGCGCCGTTGGCGCAGGATGTACCGCAATCACGGATTCACTACAAATAATCGCATGGTGATTATTCGCATTGGATTCGCGTGGTTGCGGAAATGTTAAACGTAAATAAAGGATTATTTGATGGTTAGATTACATAAATACCAAGAATCAGATTTGGAACCGGATTTAATTGTTGATGCAGACACCGACGAAGATTTGTCTGTGCATGTTTCGGCCAAGGGCAACGGAGCCAAGGCCGACAAAAAATCGTCCTCGTCCGCAAAAAATGACGAGAAAGTATACTTTATGGCCCTTGGTGGGTTGGAACACGTGGGTCAGAATATGTACCTGTATAAATATCGTGGCAAATTTATCGTCGTCGATTGCGGTATGGGATTTTTAGAAGAAGAAATCGGTGCCGGTGATGTGCAGTACTGTGATACACGGTGGTTGGAAAAGCACAAGAAAGATGTTATCGCGTTTGTTATAACCCACGGGCACGAAGACCATATTGGCGCATTGAAATATATTTGGCCAAAGTTTCGGAAACCAATTTATTGCACTCGGTTCCCGGCGGAAATTTTGCGTCAGACTTTCCGTGGCATTGAATTGGACTTTGACCCAAAGCGCGACATTGTGGAATTTGATGCGAATGGCGCAACGTTGAAATTGGACCCGTTTGAAATTGAAACTTTCCATGTCAGTCATTCTGTGCCAGAGGCGCAGATGCTGATTATCAAAACGGGTGCGGGAAAAATCTTGCACACGGGCGATTGGACATTTAACGACGACAACCCGATTGAACCGGGAACAGACTATGCGCGGTTGCGTGAAATTGGTTCGGATCCAAAACTGATTGCGTGCGCGTGCGATTCGACGTCTGTATCGCGTCAAAATCCACAAACAACGGAAATTCAGGTTCGTGATACACTGACGGAAATTATGCGTAATGCGCCGGGTCGTGTCATTGTCACCGGTTATTCGCGCAGTATTGCCCGTCTTAAGATGTTTGCGTTGGCCGCGCGGGCCGCGGGTCGGGTTGCCGCAATAAAAGAACGCAGTAATCCGAATCCGGTGCCATATGTCGGGTTGCCGGAATTCCGTGAAATGGGAATTGAATTTAAGTATCTGAATGAAGACGACGTGTACCAGTTTTCGGAAATCAAAGACCTGCCCGCGGAAAAACAGGCGATATTCCTGACCGGGTCCCAGGGGGAAAAGTTCGCAATGCTGACGCGCCTGTGCCGGGGCCAGGTTAAAGAAATGAAACTGCAACCGACCGATACCGTGGTGTTTAGTGCCATTATTATTCCGGGGCGCGAACAGGACGTATCTTTCCTGTATAACAAACTTGCGCGGATGGGGATTCATACTCACACGATTTATGATACCGACCATGTTCACGCCAGTGGGCATGCCGGTCGGCCAGAATTCGAACGTTTCTATGATATGGTTCACCCCCAGGTTTCTATTCCGATGCACGGGGATTATATCAACGAAATGCTGAACGGGAAAATGGCGATGGAACGCGGTGGCGCAAAGCATATGATGTTGGTTCAAAATGGCGAAATGATTGCGTTGGGTGATGGAGTGGAACCATACGTATGTGAAACGATTGAAACGGGCTTTGTCGTGATGGAGGGCGAAACCGAACGCAGTGCCAATGACCAAGTGTACAAGAACCGCAAGAAAATTGCATCCAATGGTGCGATATTTGTCACATTGCCAGTGGACAAACGCGGGTTCTTAAAGGGCACGCCAGAGGTTTCTAGCGCCGGTATATTTGAATCTGACACGACCGGGTTTATGAAACGGCAAATCCAGATTGAAATTACGCGCGCAATCGATGCTTTGTCCAAGGCCGAGCGCAAAGTCCAAGACAACCTGACTCGTGCGGTGCAGGTTGCGGCGAACAAAGTTGTGCGGGCGGCATTGGGTGCGGACAAAAAACCACAGTACAGTGTGCATTTTGTGCAGAAATAGGTAGTAGTGTAAGTGTTAGTGGTTAGTAATGGTGTAAGTGGTTGGAATGGGCCAACCACTTTAAAAAAAAAATTCTGGACATTGAAAATTTATTTTTATACAATGACGCTGCAAAACAAAAAGGAAGGAAAATGCCAAGAAAAACTACCAAGAAAACTGTAAAGCCCGTTGCAAAACGGAATGTTGTTGTGCCGGCGGCTGATGCGCACGAATGCCATTGTGGTGGCGCATGTGCGTGTGGTTGCCATCACGGAAAGTTTAAGAAATTTATTGTGCTGTTGATTGTATTCTTGCTTGGTTTCGCCGTAGCAAAGTTGACATGCTGTCATGGTCGTCACGGTATGCCAAAGATGCATCCGCGGTTTGAAAATGGATGTTTGGTTATGGATTCGGTGAAGTGTCCAAAGATGCAGGAAGCATTGGTTAACGCCGATGCCGATATGAATGGTTGCATCACCCGTGCAGAATTCGGTGCGGTCCGTCGCGCAATGCACAAAGATATGCGCCACGGTCCACGTCGTCCGATGGAAAAATAAATAAAAACATTTGAAAAAACCGCCCTTTCGGGCGGTGTTTTTATTGATTATCCATTGCCTTTAACAATATGTCTTTTAGTTCGTTCGGAATCATACCGGTGGTGGAATAGCCACAATCAACATGGTGCACTTCGCCGGTTACGGCCGATGACAGGTCACTGAACAAATACATTGCGGCGCCCGACACATCGTCCAACGTCATATTGCGACGCAGTGGCGTTTGTTCCGCGTTAAGGCGCAACATAGTCTTGATTCCGCCAACACCACTGGACGCCAATGTCAAAATCGGACCGGCACTGATTGCATTTATGCGGATTTTATCACGCCCAAGGTCGGATGCCAAATAACGCACCGAAGAATCCAATGCAGATTTTGCCACACCCATAACGTTATAGTTCGGCACAGACTTTTCCCCGCCGAAATACGTCAATGTTACAATCGATCCACCGTTCGTCATAAGTTTTGATGCGCGACGCGTCAAATCAACCAAAGAATAAACGGAAATATCCATCGTGTTCTTAAAATTCTCGCGCGTTGTATCGACATAGCGCCCCATCAATTCATTTTTATCCGAAAACGCAATTGCGTGCAACATTCCGTCCAAATGCCCCCACTCGCGTTCAATATTTGCAAACAGAGAATCCATTTGTTCGTCATTTTGCACGTTGCATTCTTGGACAAATTTTGCGCCGATGGATTCCGCCAGTGGCCGTACGCGTTTTTCCAATGCCGGCATAGCATAAGGCATCGCGATTTCCGCACCATTTTCATGTGCGCGACGCGCAATTGCCCACGCCATAGACCAATCGTTTGCAACACCAGTGATTAAAATTTTTTTACCCTGTAATAACATAATTCTTTCCTTTTTGTTGTTATTTCATACGGGGCATATCATACCACCACCGTGCGCTGGTGGCAACAAATAAATTTGGATTATTAATACCCAAAGGTTTATTATTCCTGAATGCCGTCATCCCGCGGTATCGGGCCCCACGCAAAACAAGGTTTTGCGTGGGTGATGGTGCGCGGGATCCATCCGCATTTGCGAAGCAAATGGCGCGACTGCGTCGCAGACAGTTTGTCGTCGCATTGCGACGACAAATCCCCTGCGGGGCAAGTTTTTGCATCCGCAAAAACTGGGCACCGCTCTTCAGCGGTGTGACGAGACTCTGGAATTTTGAGTATCCAGTTTTAATTGGGTGTTGACATATATTTATTATGCTAATGCGCCGACCGACATTGTAATGCGCCGGATGCCACTGCTTATGGATTTTTCTTTGTTTATTTTTGCGCGCATAATTTCACCGGTATGATTTACATGCGTTCCGCCGCACAGTTCGCACGAAACATCGCCCGCCGTTATTACGCGAACAATGTCACCATATTTTTCGCCGAACAATGCCATGGCGCCGCGTTTTTTTGCATCGTCAATCGACATTTCTTCGTGCAGAACCTTCATATCGGCATCTATCCATTCGTTCACCAAATTTTCAACCGCCGATTTTTCTTCCGCCGTCATTGCGCGACCAAAAGAAAAGTCAAAGCGCACAGAATCCGGACTTACCTTGGACCCACGTTGTTCAACATCGGTGTTCAGCACTTTACGTAATGCGGCCTGAAGCAAATGGGTTGCGGTATGCGCACGCGCCATCGCGGCACGATTCTGTGAATCGACAATCGAACGGACCGTGTCGCCAACCGCAATACCCCCAACCACCGTTCCACGATGCAGAACTATGCCATCGGCACGTGCGGCCTCGGCCACTTTCATAACCGTGGTATCGCCAATTTTTAATTCGCCAGTATCGCCAACCTGGCCACCTTGGGTGCCATAGAAATTTGTTTTATCCAACGCAACCTCTACCGTGTCGCCGTCGTTCCCAGAATCTATGAATTCGCCGTCACGCAATATTGCCAAAACCTTTGACGTCATATTTTCATCGGGCGCATATTTCGACACATCAGATGTTGCCGGCAATTCACTGCGCGATTCCCAAAATATTTTGGTTCCACGTGTGTCGGCGCGACTACGTTCTTTTTGTGCGGCCATTTCGGATTCGAACCCGGCGACATCAACACTGATGTTTTTATCACGCAAAATCATCTGGGTTAAATCCAATGGGAACCCATAAGTATCAAACAGTTTGAATGCAACACTGCCCGGTAACACATTGCCGCGAATCTTTGGCAATTCATTATCCAATAATTTCATACCGTTGTTCAACATATCGGCAAAGGCGTTTTCTTCATTCGTAATTATTTCCACAACGTGTGCCGCATTTGTGCGCAATTCTGGATATGCCGCACCCATTTGTTCCACCAATGCCGGATACAGTTCCGACAGTAATGCACCATTATGCCCAAGCAACTGGCCATGGCGCATCGCACGGCGCAAGATTCGACGAATCACATAACCGCGGTCACTGTTTGACGGAATAACGCCGTCTGCGATTGCAAAACCCACAGAACGCAAATGATCGGTAATAACCTTAAAACTGGTTATATTATCTGGTGTTTCGGCCACGCCGGTAACATCACTGACCGCGCGTTTAAGGTTCACAAATAAATCCGTGTCATAATTATCAACCCGGCCCTGCAACATTGCCGCCCAACGTTCCAATCCCGCACCAGTGTCAACATTCTTGTTTGGCAACGGCGTCAGATTTCCATTCGCATCACGGTCATATTGCATAAACACATCATTCCATATTTCGACGAATCGTCCGCCATCTTCGTCGGCCGTTCCCGGCAAACCGCCCGGCACATCCGCGCCGAAATCATAGAAAATCTCGCTGCACGGGCCACACGGACCGGTGTCGCCCGCCGACCACCAATTATCTTTGTCCAAACGTATTGCCTCTTTACCGGCGATTTTCTTCCACAATTCTGTGGCTTCGTCATCAGATTTATGCGTTGTGACAACCAAACGTTCCGGTGCAATTCCAATAACGCGCGTCAACAAATCCCACGACATTTCCAACGCACCCGCCTTGAAATAATCACCAAAAGACCAATTCCCCAACATTTCGAAAAATGTATGATGACGGCCATCGAAACCGACGTCTTCTAAATCATTATGTTTACCGCCCGCACGAATACATTTCTGAACATCTGCGACACGTGGTGCCGGCGCGGGTTCCGTACCCAAGAATATACCCTTCCATGGGACCATGCCCGCCACAGTGAACAACAGCGTCGGGTCATTTGGAATCAACGATGCCGATGGCACAATTTTATGTCCGTGCGATTCAAAATAATTCAAAAAAGTTTTTCTGATTTCATCATATGTCATGGTATTTATTCCTTCGGTTTTATTTTCGTGGAAATTATAGAACATTATTGCCCGTCTGCAACCAGATTTTGCGCGGCGGCAATTTCGACCAATTTGTAAATCTTTTTGGCCGCGATATTAGTTGCACGAATCGATGCAATGCCCGATATGGTTGAAATTCCGTACTTTTCATGTGGCCGCGCCAGTTTAATAGAAATATAATTCGTGCGATTCATATATATTGGCGCCAATTCCGGATGCCGAATTTTCACAACGCAATTCAGCATATTCCACATCAACGCCCCAAATGGTATGCGATACCTACAAGAACCAATTACCCCGGCAATTTGCGACATTACCGAACGAACAACCGTTGCAAATTCAAACATTATTGTCGCACGAATCATCGTTCCTGTTATTTCAAAGTGCGGTCCGGTCTTGCCAACATCTGCACCGTTCGCCCAAGATGGATTTATTTTGAACATATCGACATGAGAATCGGACAAAATTGTTGCATTTTGAACAACCGCAAACGCATTATTGGCCACATCGGGCACCCCAATATCAATCAATACGTCGTCATCGTCGGCGAACATAATCCAGTCGGCATCAATCTTGTTTTCGGCAATAAATTCAATTGCACGAATTCGTGATTCAAATTCACCGACATTGTTTTCAGAATTTATAATGTACATCGGGCCGCGCCATCCCATTTTCCAAATATCACGGCGCGACAACCTGCGCGTGGGATTATCATTGTAAATCACCAATGTAAATTTCCGCCTAAGGCGGCGCAGCGGCGGCACAGACACGCGCAGCGCGTCCAAATCAAACGTAGTAATCACCACAACAAGTTTCTGTTTTTTCATCCGCATATTTTTATTCTAAATAAAAGTTAGAAAAATTGCAATTGGTTAGTTATTTATGATATAATGGTCTTATCAGGGAATGTAATATATGAAAAAGCCTATGCTTTCTGCAATAATAATGTTGACCGTCGTGTTGTTGATGGCGACATTTGACTTTTCGTTGGACGGTTCGGCACCAACGGTGTTGGACGCGTCGGTACGTGGCAAGACATTATTTATATGTCCGGCGGCAAGCAGCCTGTGGGATTCAATTGCGGCCGAATTTGGTCATTTTTATCGCTATATGGTGATTGGATTCTTTTTCGCGCTGATTGTTTTGGCGTTTATGTGGGGTTGGGCATTGTATCAAAATCTGTTGCAAGATAAGTTCAAACGCGAAGATTTTGCAAAGCCGTGGGGATTTACCAAGTTGCTGTTTTGGGCGGTGATTATTGTGACATTGGTTATACACACACCGAATCATTATCGCCATGTTGTGGTTGATGGACGTCCGGGTGATTGGGTTTTGTGCGAAAATACGTCATCTGGGCGGGTTATGGTTTCGGCAAATTTGGTGCATTCTAAATAAATTTTACGATTTTTGTAATTATGTCTTGACATAAATGGCGGAATTCTTTACGATTCGTTTAGGCGTTTCGGTAGATGTCCCCAGAAATGGCTTGGTTGGTTGTCTGTGTTATTATGATGCGTGCATAAAACCGGGATTTATTTTTGGGAATGTTGAAACGTTGGTACCTTTAAACAACTATGAAAGGAGAAAACACTATGAACAAACAACAATTGATTGAAGCAATCGCAAACGAAGTCGAAGTGACCAAGGCAACGGCGGCGGCGTGCCTGGACGCGTTTATTAACACCGTCACAAAAGTTCTGAAAAAGAAGGGTGACGTTCGCTTGGTCGGTTTTGGTACATTCACAACCGCAAAGCGCAAGGCAACAACCGGCCGCAACCCGCAAACGGGTGCTGCGATTAAGATTCCGGCATCGACTCAGCCGAAATTCAAACCGGGTAAAGCGTTGAAGGATGCTTTGAATTAAGTTTTCATTCAATTCCAAAACACCGCCAATCGGCGGTGTTTTTTTTATGATTGTATAATAACAAACATGGAATAAGTGTTTTACACAATACGAATATCAAATACCGACACTGCCAAACAGACCAGACCGCAACGCGACCGCCGAAGCAGCGCCAGACGAACAGTTACCGGCGCAATTCGACACGCAGTTGTAGGGGGTGCCAAAGTACACCCACGCGGATTCCACCGGTTTTAACATCTTGCAATAACAAAAATTACCAGTACTGTATGGTGTCACATTTACCTGGTCACTGGCAACGTCGCCCTGGGTACCACCGCTAGCGCTGTAACACCCGCCAATGCCACTGATTACGCCGTAACTGAACCGGGTGGACCATGTTTTACCCGTTGCATTATTTGATAATGCGGTGCCATTTATTTGTGGGTCCAATACGACCATTACCGCGTCATTTTTTATGCACATATTCGCCGCATTCGCAACCGCCGGCGCAATTATAAGTAATGTTATAATAATTTTTTTCATTTCGTTTCCTTTTGGTTTAGTTTGGTTAGTTCCCCAGCCCCGCCCTTGCGGCGGGGCAAATATCTGGCAATATTTTCTTAATCTTGTTCATCTTTCCCCCAATTACCATACTGCTTCGAACATGGCGGTGCGGAATGCCGTTGATGTTTTTACATTCGTCGCACATGCCGTTTGGCATGACGATGCACAATCGGAATCAGAAGCATATGCACCCGAATATACCCAATCGGACACCAATGGTGTCTTCATCGAACACCAACAATTTTGACCCGTGTCCGCAACCGATGTTGAAACCGTTCCGTCCGCAGTGTTCGCCGTACCGGTTAATTCATTACAGGCCGCAAAACCCGTTACATTCATTGTATTTAATGACGACGTATAATAATCAAACGTCGTTGTCCATGCGCCATTTTGCCCCGTCGTTATCGACACACCATCACGACCACGCAACAATGTCGCAACATAAGAATTCGAATGCATACACATTGTTGTCGCATTTGCCCCACAACAAATAAATATACCAATCAAACCCAATGTTTTTTTCATTTCTACTCCTTTTGTTATTATTCCACACCGTGATATACCGCACCTTCGTATTCTACATTTACCGCGTTGTTTGCCGCACCAGATATAACATTGGCGAAGCACAAATCACCATTTTCAAACAATACATACATTGACGGTTGCGTTGCACGTTCACGATATAACGGCAATATTACCCCCGTCGATGAACGCAATGTCGTTGCCAACGATTGACACCGTAATTGCGGGGTGCACATTTCCGCCATATTCGGCCCAAGGTATTTGCGGCATAAATCTGTATCGTTATATTGCGTATAATCCGTCGCACATTCATTATTTTCGTCGGCACGAACAAACGCCGTTGCCGGGGTTATGGCATAATAATTCGTCGGGCAATCGTCGGTTGCATGCGCCACACAACCATTCGGTGTTGGGTAATACCCGGCACCGCAACGCGTGGTCGCACCAACCACCGCATAGGATGCATATGGCCGTGTCAACATTGGATCCATACCCCCAAGGCACGACCCCGCATAGGTTTGGTCAAACATAGATGCATCAACCGCGGGCGTTTCGTCGTAATATCCTGCATTGCACGAACCCTGGGTATACGCAGTGCACGTGCCGTTTTTATAGTAATATCCGGCGCCACACTGAACCGATTCCGCCACGGTATCAACAAGGCGCATCACGCTGTGCGTGGTCAATATCGGCTCCATCCCCGGCGTGCAACCGCCCGCGTAAGTATAATCAAACATCGAACCCGCATTTGTGCCGTTATCGACAAAACCCGAATCGCACGAACCGGTCGCATATGCGGTGCACGTGCCGTTATTGTAATAATATCCCGCACCACAATTCGCAACCAATGCAGGCGCAACCGGATAAGAAATTTCATAATTTGTCGTATATGGTACATATTCTGCATCGCAAGTGCCAGAACGCGTCGGCACAAGGCTGAAAAAAGCGATGTTATCGGTCGATACCAGGGTATATCCGTTGGCGCATTCGCCATCCGCATATGCGGGCAACGCCAACAAAATCAAAAATACGCAACCCAAGCCCGCCAGGGCTTTTACTCTCTCTCTCTCTCTCT
>JAGCET010000015.1 GCA_017650505.1 Alphaproteobacteria bacterium | reverse complement strand
TTGAAATCGTTTTTAGCTACGCTATAATGCCCCAAGGTTAGCCAAAATGCAAGCAGAAAATAATAAAAATAATATTCAAACAATAACTTTTGGGTGCCGACTGAACGCGGTGGAATCTGAAAAGATTGCCGAAATGTTGGCGGATGTTTGCGCACGCGCCATTGTTGTTAACACCTGTGCGGTCACTGGCGAAGCCGAACGTCAATCCGCGCAATATGTCCGTCGCGTTGCACGCGAAAACCCCACAATCCCAATATTTATAACGGGTTGCGCCGCCACGCACGATACGACCCCATACACAAAAATCCCAAACGCACGCGTAATTCACAACAGTGAAAAAATGGTTCGTGATGCGTATGTTCGCGCGATTGCCGACTTTGATTTTTCTGCGTCTAACCCCGAAATTCGTGTCTCTAACCCCGACACACCTATGTCAAAACAATTTATCCAGATTCAGAACGGTTGCAACCACGATTGCACATATTGCATAACGCGCCTGTTGCGTGGACCGTCGGTTTCGTTTGAATATGATGCGATTTTGGCGGATGTGCGCACCGCGATTAAAAACGGATACGGCGAAATCGTCCTGACGGGTGTGGACAGTGCATCGTATCATAAATTGTATGACGACAAACCGTTCTTGATAAGCGACCTGTGCCGCAAATTGTTGAATGACGAACCCGAAATTCGCCGTTTGCGCCTATCGTCAATGGATCCGGCATCGCCCGAAATATATAAACTGATTGATTTAATGCATGAAAACCCGCGTATGATGCCACATTTGCACCTTTCTATGCAGTCGGGGTCCGATACAATTCTGCGCGCCATGCACCGTCGCCACACAAATGCAATGGTTCGTGATATTGTTGCATACGCAGACGGCATTTCATTCAGTTGGGATATCATTTGTGGTTTCCCCGGCGAAACAGATGAACTGTTTGACGACACCATGCAACTGGTCGTCGATACCAAGCCAATCAAGATTCATGCCTTTCCGTTTTCGCCCCGCCCCGACACACCGGCCGCCACTATGCCAAATCAAGTGACAAAAACGGTTGCAAAACAACGAGTAAAAGCCATTACAGACGCGGCAACACACAACTGTAAAGAGTTTATGACACTGCAACTTGGACAAAAAACATCTGTTTTAGTCGAAGAAAATAACACAGGCCGCACTCCGCATGATATTCCGGTTATTATTTTGGGTAATCCGATTCCAAATCGCACCATTTGCGATTACAAAATCGTCGGTATTGACGGAGAAAAATTGGTAGTTTCATTGGAATAAAAATTTACAAAAAATCGGTGGCATTATCAAACTATTGTTGCTAACATTTCTGGCATGAAAGCGAACACATTATTTTCCGTATTATTATTGCTTGTTTCGGGCTTGGCGAATGCGGCACCGGCAACCGACACCGAATTCACAACCAAGGCAAAATCTGTGTTTTTGATGGACTACGATTCGGGAACGGAAATTGTTGCCAAGGACGCAGATGTTTTAATGCCCCCATCGTCAATGATTAAACTTATGACACTGGCGGTTTTGTTTGATGAAATCAAGTCGGGAAATCTTACGATGGACAGCAAATTGCCGGTATCTGAAAACGCTGATTACAAAAATCCATTGTGGTATCCAGCAAGCAAGATATGCCTGGTCGCAGGTCAGGAAATAACCGTTCGTGATGCTATTTTGGGTCTGATTGTGTTATCAGGTGGTGATGCATCTGTTGTTGTTGCGGAAAAATTGGCGGGATCTGAAAACGCCTTTACCGCGAAAATGACGGCCAAGGCGCGCTCAATTGGCATGGAACAATCAACTTTTGGAAACGCAAGTGGCCTGCCGGATCCCAACAATTTGATGACTTCGCGTGAATTGGCAATTTTGGCAACACACATTATTGGCGACTATCCAGACATATACCCGATGTTCGCTACAAAACGTTTTGAATTTGGCGATTATAAATCTGATTGGTGTCGCGACTGGGGACGCACACATACGGTAAATTATAACAAGTTGCTGTTCACAATGCCGGGGGCGGACGGTTTAAAAACCGGACATACCGACAGCGGTGGATACGGCATGGTCGCAAGTGCAAAGGTTGGCGGTCGTCGCTTGGTTGGCGTAATCAACGGATTCAACGGACGCGGACATGACGCGTTGGCGGCGGAAATGAAGAAATTGTTAAACTATGGATACACAACCACTTCGCACAAGGTGTATTATCAACCGGGCGACACCGTTGTTGCGGTTCCAGTGTGGTATGGTCGCGTTGATACAGTAAGCGCAACCGTTGAAAAACCTTTTGCGGTCACATTACCAAAACCAGTGCCAATGTCGTCTATTCGTGTTTTGGCACGCTTTAACGAACCGGCACCTGCACCGATTGCGGTTGGCGACAAATTGGGTGAAATTATCGCCGAATACGATGGTCGTGTGATTGCGCATGCACCGCTGGTTGCCGCCGAGCGTGTCCAGAAAGTTCGCTTCTTTAAACGGCTGGTAAGAAATATATCTGTGATGATCAGGGGCAAATAACATGGCGCCACGTAAATCGGCCAAGGCCACCTATTCTTTTCCAAACCCCATTGATAACGACGAATTGGTCGGGCATGCGGACGTGTGGAATGCGTTTTTGGACGCGTGGAACGCGCGTGATATTCACCCGATACACCCTGTGTGGATGCTGACCGGTCCGCGCGGTATTGGCAAAGCAACATTGGCATATAAAATCGCAAAACATGTTTATGGTAATGTCGGCGATTTCTTTATCATTGATATGGCGCATAATATTGACGACAAAGGTAAAGCCAAAACCGATGGTAAAAACATTTCTGTACATACTGTGCGCGGTGTAATTGAGCGGATGCAGTTGTCGTCTATGTCGGGGCGTTGGCGTGTGATTGTGATAGATTCTGTGGATGAATTATCAACCGCCGCGTCAAATGCGTTGTTAAAGTTGCTTGAAGAACCACCGGCACAAACATTATTCTTGTTGGTCGTTCATCAACTTACCAGTGTTTTGCCCACTGTGCGTTCACGCGCCCGCGTGGAAAAGATGCGCCCACTGACCATCCCGCAATTACGCGAACTGTGCGCACGCTTTATACCCGACACAGAAATCAGCAATGAAACATTAAAGTTAGCAAACGGCAGTTTCGGTCGCGTTGCCAACCTTAAAACATTGGGGGGCGACGAAATATACGAAGAACTGATTGCGACACTGGAAAACCCGCGCGCCACTTCGTCTGATTTATTGACCATTGC
>JAGCET010000014.1 GCA_017650505.1 Alphaproteobacteria bacterium | reverse complement strand
TTTTTGGGTGTTTTAGTGTTATGTGTCGGCATATTTGTCGGCGTGTCTGCGTACGCAGATTGCGCATCGAACGAATTTGCATACACCGACCCAAACACCAATACAACGACATGCATTACTTCAAAGTTTCAGGTTACAACGACGGCATTAGAGGCCGATAGTTATTTTGATTTCTCTATATCTGCGGCGGGAACGTTTTATGTAGATTGGGGGGATGGCACGGTTGAAAAAATTGAACGTGCCGATGCAGATTATGGCGAGGGTTATAACCACACTTATGAGAATTCCGGTACATATAACATTCAATTTGGTGGTCAGGCGACGGATTATTATGTTGAAAGTGACGAAGGATATTATTACCAACCCGCGGCGATTTCTTTTAGTGGTAATGATTTAATTGTATCCGTGTCGGGGTCATTATCAGCGTTGTTTCCGGTTATAAATGGTTTGTCCCCGTCGTTTGCATCTACATTTTCGGATTGTTATAACCTAACCAGTGTCGCGGGAAATATGTTTAGTGGCCTTGGTACCACGCCGGAGATGTTTTCAAGTACTTTTGCCTATACTGGTATAACAACAATACCGTCAAATTTATTTGCCGGTGTTGTTGGTTCGTCCCAACCGTACCTTTTTAGCGGCACATTTTCCGGCTGTGAAAGTTTGACGGGTACAATTCCGTCGGGGCTGTTTTCTGGCGTTACTGGTGCACCGTCGGAGAATATGTTTAATACTACTTTTTATGGTATCCCGAATATGTCGTGCAACATTCCGGCGAATTTGTTTTCCGGAATATCCGGTGCGGTTGGTGGGACAGATTCGTATGGTTATACTAATGGAAGTGGTACTTGGGCGGAGACATTCTACGGTTTTTGTTCTAATGCGGCTTCAACAACATTTATTCCGACAAATTTGTTTACTAATATTACGGGAAATCTTGATAATTATGGCACGTTTTATAATGTATTTACTGATTCTGGTTTGATGACAAGTTGTCCGACGGGGTACTATCCGTATTTGAATGATTATTCACAATATTTTGATGGGCATATTATGTGTTCGGATACACAAACAAATTACACATTTACAATAACACTGGATGATAACGGTGGTTCGGGTGGTTCGGGTACGGTATATGAAAGATATGGTACCGATTGGTCGTTAAGCGCCAATGGTGCTGCGGTAACATCGGTTGCGGTACCGACGCGATCAGGGTATGCATTTAGTGGTTATTATATTGATGGAACAAGGGTTATTAGTTCAAATGGTGTTTTACCAGATGATACCTATTTTACAAGTAATAAAACGTTGTCTGCTCGATGGGTTCCTGTTTATACAATAACCTTGAATGATAATGGTGGTTCGGGTGGTTCGGGTACGGTATATGAGGCATATGGTGTAGGATGGTCGTTAACCGTCGGTGGGGATGCAGTTACCCAGGTTGCGATACCTACAAGGCCAGGGTATGTGTTTGGTGGATATTCCACCACGGCCAGTGTTGGGTATATTGCTGTTAATATTGCTATTAATAGTTCTGGTGGTTTGCCACGTAATGACTATTTTTACAATGATCGAATGTTATATGCTAGATGGATTCCTGTTTATACAATAACACTGGACGATAACGGTGGTTCGGGTGGTATGGGCACTGTGTACGAAATGTATGGTAACATATGGTCAGCGACTTATGGTGGAACTTATGCTATATCATCTGTGACAAAACCGACAAGAAATGGATATGTTTTCAATGGGTATTGGACCGCAGCATCCGGTGGGGACCAGGTTATTAACGATAATGCTGCTTTACCAAGTGTTAGTTATTTTAACAGTGACCAAATACTGTATGCGCAATGGACACCGATTGATACATACGTTATAACATTGAATGATAATGGTGGTTCGGGTGGTGTGGGCACTGTATATGAAAGATATGGTGTTGATTGGTCGCTGTCTGCCTATGGTGATGCGATTACATCGGTGACGAGACCGACGAAATCGAATGAGTTTTTCGACGGGTATTATACTGCGACTACGGGCGGAACCCAGGTTATTGATATGAATGGTGTTTTGCCGGCCAACACACAATTTAATGCAGATACCGTTCTGTATGCACATTATATTACGGCACCGGCCGCTGTATTTTGGGTTGGAACAACATCAATGCAGGCAAATACCGAATTTTCATTTAGATTCAATACAAGTGGTGTGTTCTATGTTGATTGGGACGATGGAAACATTGAGCAGATTGTTGCAACGGGCTCGGGCGCAGCCGTTTCGCATACATATACTACGGCGGGAACGCGTAATATTGGTATTTCCGGGGGTGCAACGGGATATAATGGGGTAACGGCGATAAGTTTTTCAAATAATACGCATGTTGCGTCGATATCTGGATCTTTATCATCGTTATTTCCGGTTATAAATGGTGTGTCACCAAATTTTGCTTCGGCTTTTGAAAATTGTTCCAATTTGACCAGTATTGCATCAAATATGTTTAGTGGCATTGGTACCACGCCGGAAATGTTTGCATTTACTTTTGCCAATACCGGTATAACATCCATTCCGTCCGGGTTGTTTGCCGGCGTTGTTGGGCCATCACGTTCATACATGTTTGCTGATACGTTTTTGGGGTGTAGCAATTTACGCGGTGACATACCAAGTGGTTTGTTTTCTGGTGTTACTGGAAGGCCAGCGTATGGTATGTTTGAGAGCACTTTTTCGGGATGTTCCAATATGTCGTGTGATATTCCGGCCAATCTGTTTTCGGGTATCAGTGGTTCATTAGGAGAAGTGTATGATGAAATGGGGTATACCGGGCTTGTTTCGGGTGAAAATACGTGGCGTTCGACATTTTATGGGTTCTGTTCGACAAATTCGAATTCCAATACATTTATTCCACGAACATTGTTTCAAAATGTGAATGGTGATGTTGGAACTTATTATACAATGTATGGTGTTTTCAAAAATTCTGGGTTGGCGACAACGTGCCCGACGGGGTATCACCAGTATTTAACCGGATTTGAAAGTTATTGGGATAGGAAGGTTTCATGTGTGGACAGCTCGGTTGTTCAGGCATTTACCATAACGTTGAATGATAATGGTGGTTCGGGCGGTTCGGGTACGGTATATGAACGGTATGATATGGATTGGTCGTTAAGTCAAAATGGTTCGGCCATCACGTCGGTGGCGGTGCCGACGCGTTCAGGGTACCTTTTCGCCGGTTATTATACGGGATCCAGTAGCGGAGACCAGTACATTAATAATCGTGGTGAGTTACCAAGGCCAAATTGGGTCGTCCAGGATCAGACATTGTATGCGCATTGGGTTCAAATTCAAACGCCTGTGTTTACCGTTACAACTGTGCAATTGCCGGCGAATACAACCTTTTCCTTTGGTCTTGCGGCGAATGGTCAAGTTTATGTCAATTGGGGTGATGGTATGGGTGATGAACTTACGGAATATTCAGGTATAGTTTCACATACATATGAAAATGCCGGTACATACACAATCGGTTTTAATGGCAATGTAACAGGTTATAATTTTAAATTTACATCTGCTATACTATTTGGAAATCCTGGTTCGTATAATACTTGGGCTACAGAGTATTCGGGAATTACACCGACGTATTTGTTGGTTGGTGGGATATCGGGGTCATTGGGTGCGTTATTCCCAACAATTAATGGTGTTTCACCCGAGTTTACAGATGCTTTCCGTGATTGTTCAAACTTGACGGGCGTTATTCCGGCGGGGTTGTTTACTGGGGTAACCGGTGCACCGACGGCCAATATGTTCCGTGCCACGTTTTCCGGGGTGACAGATATGTCGTGTCGCATACCCGCGGGATTGTTTTCGGGTATAACCGGTGCAACCACCAGTACGGGTTTCATAGACACGTTTAATGGTTTTTGTGCGGATAATGCAAATGGAACGTTTATACCATCGGGGTTGTTCGATAATACCCGGATTACACTGACATCTGGGGGAATGGATGGTATATTTGCAAATTCTGGGTTGGCGACGGCTTGTCCGTGCGGAACACATCAGTACATAACTGGGTTCGAAAGTTCTTGGTCGAACAGGGTTGCGTGTGAGGTGGGTGTAAAGGTTGATGCCAATGATGTACCGATTGAGTATTGGTACAATGGTCAATGCTATGAACAATGTGATGCGGGAATAACACGGTTGCGGACTTCGGTTGGGTTGGATTTTGTCCTGTTAAAGACGAAACCGACAACACTGGCATTGAATGTCGAACATCATGGTACAATTTGCTATATACCGGCCGTGCTGGGTAACGGGGGGACGGGGTCTTTGAACATGGCGGATGATAATGGTGTTGTTTACCATATGGCAAATGCAACGACTACGCCACCCGCTGGATTTACTGGGCAACCAAGTTAATAAAAATTCAATTGTTTTTGTGGGTTTTGTTTCCTGTGCCAATATGTGTGGCGCGTGTGGTATAATTCATTGAATAAAAAAAGGAGTTTATAATCATGAAACGCTGTATTCAATTTTTTGTTGCGATGGTCATATCTTTTTTGCCGGGGATTTTTGGAGTGTTCTTTACCCCGCATGGCGATTCGCATTTGTGGTATAATGGGCTTGTGAAATCGGGATTGACACCGCCGGGGTGGGTGTTTAGTGTTGCATGGACATTGTTGTATGCTATGTTGGGTGTGGCGTTGTACTTGGTTATTCGGGTGGCGCGGAGTGCAACAAATAAAATGCGGGCATATGCGCTGTTTGTGGCACAGATGTTATTGAATGCGGGTTGGTCATACGTGTTCTTTGGATTGCATTTCCCGGCGTTTGGGTTGATTGTATTGTTGACTTTGTTCTTGGTGTCGGTGTGGATGGCGCGTGTGTTCGACGGCATTGACCGGCGTGCGGCATATTTGGTTATACCGTATTTGCTGTGGATGATGTTTGCGTTCTATATGAATGCGTACATAGTTCTGATGAATTAGATTTTCAAAATCTTGAATTTTGCATCGCCGATGTTCAGGTATTTCAGCCCCAGTTCTTCAACGTAATCGGGGCTGTAATTTTGAAGCAAATGTATGTGTTGATTTATGGTTTCTAACTTTTGTTTTTCGGTTGCCAATTCACGTTGGTCCGCGTTCAGATGCCATATGTTCGCAACAAATTGTGGCAAATTCACGTCCCCCCAAAATATGCGCAGAAACATAAATGTCGCGAACAGGCCAAGGAATACGCCGGCCTTGCCACGGATGCCACCACGCCACGCGCGACCAATAAAGCCAAATAAATTTTTGATTTTGTCTTTCATAAGTGTCATTATATCACAAATGTTTACCGAGAATCAAATTTTTGCTGCACCAATGGCGGGAATTTCTGATTGGCCGTTTCGACGGGTTGTTCGTATGTTTACGCCGAATCTGCCGATGGTGACTGAAATGATTTCTTGTCATTCGTTGGTGGATGGGCATAAAAATTGTTTGCGGAATTTTGATGACTATGGCGCCGAAGGTAATATCGGGGCACAGATTTTTGGGGCAGCACCACAAATTATGGCGGATGCGGCCAAGATATTGGCGGATGCCGGTGCGTCTTGGATTGACATAAATATGGGGTGCCCGGTGCCAAAGGTTGCGACACGTGCAGGCGCGGGGGCTTTCTTAATGCGGGATCACGTTTTGGCGGGTAAAATTATAAATGCGGTCGTGCGTGCGGTTAAAATTCCGGTGTCGATAAAAACGCGCCTTGGGTGGGATGCCGAAAATATAGATTGGATTGATTTAGTGCACATTGCGGCCGATAACGGCGCAAGTTTTGTGACATTGCACGGTCGGACACGTGTGGCGGGGTATACGGGTGCGGCGAAGCATCCAGAAATAACGGATATGCCGATTCCAATTATCGCAAATGGTGATTTAATGTCGCGGTCTGATATGGAACAGATGCAAAGTTTGGGGTATGCGGGTGCAATGATAGGGCGCGCGATGATGGGGCGGCCATGGATTTTTGGCGAAATATTGGGAACAACGGTGGCGCCGGACAATATTGGACCCATTGTTATGCGGCATTTTGATTATGTGATGGATTACTATGGTGCACGGGCGGGTGTCCCGATGTTCAGAAAACATTTGGCATGGTATTCGGCGGGGATGCCAAATTCAGGGAAATTTAGGACTACAATCAACACGATAACCGATGAAAAACAAATTCGACAAGAAATTTTGCAATTTTGGAATTGTGCTGTTAGAATATAGTCGTAATTTGTAACAGTGATACATAAAGGGTGTATATAATGAACGAAGAATTCCAAGAAATCCATAATGATGCTACAATGACTGCGGGTGAAATGTTGCGCGTGGCGCGAACCACCGGACGGCGTAAACGTGAAATTCCAACGATATCAAAGCAACTGTGTATACGGGAAGAATTTTTAGAGGCGTTGGAAAACGGGGATTATTCTGTTTTGCCCGAGGCGGTTTATATACTTGGGTTCGCGCGGAATTATGCGATGGAATTGGGATTGGACCCGGATGTTATTGTTGCAAAAATAAAAAAAGAAATGGGAATAGATACCGCAGATGCAGTGGCATCGCATCAAAATGTTCCCGAGAAAACAGAGGTCGAGTCGGCTGCGTTGACAGAAAAGATTGCAAAAAAATTGAGTAATGTTGGGAAAACCAAATCTTGTAAGTTGGTTGCGAAGTATTGGAAATGGTTTGTTGGTGGAATCGCGGCACTGATTGTTGCGACGATAATTATTACGGTTCTTGTTGGAAAGCCCGAAGTGCTTAGAGAAGAGGTGCCGGCGCCGGTTCAAGAGATTATTGTCGAAAGTCCGGTTGTGCCGGTAAAAGTTGAACCTGAATACAAACAACCAGTGCGTGAGCGATTCGGTGTTGAAAATCGTGAAGATGCCGAGGTTGTGCTTCAAGCGGTGCAGGAATCTTGGGTCAAAATAGAAGATGCCCGTGGCAAAACGGTGTTTAGTCGTGTGTTGGTTCCGGGTGATTTGTATTATGTGCCTGTGACCGGTAAAAACAAAGCAACGTTTGGTAACGCTGGGGCAATTGATATTTGGGTGCGTGGTGAGTTGGCACCCAAGGCAGGTGAGGCGAATACACGAAAGACAGGTATAGCATTGGATGCGGATTCACTTATGAATGCCAAGAAATCGGGAAAATAATTTATTCACCGGTATTGAATGTTGCCCTAAAAGTGCTATATTTATGACACTATGGTTGGCGTTATAAAAATTCGCGGTGCACGTGAAAATAATCTTAAAAATATTGACCTTGACATACCAAAGAATAAATTGGTGGTCGTGACCGGTGTATCTGGGTCGGGCAAATCGTCTTTGGCATTTAACACTATTTATGCCGAAGGTCAGCGTCGCTATGTCGAATCTTTGTCCAGTTATGCCCGGCAATTTTTGGATATGCAAAAAAAACCGGATGTTGATTTAATTGAAGGTTTGGCGCCGGCAATTTCTATCGAGCAAAAAACAACGTCGAAAAATCCGCGTTCTACGGTTGGTACCGTGACCGAGGTTTATGATTATTTGCGATTGCTTTGGGCGCGAATTGGGGTGCCATATTCTCCGGTGACGGGATTACCGATAAAATCGCAGTCGGTGGCCGAAATGGTCGATATGACGATGAATATTCCGGCCGGAACGCGCGCGTATATAATGGCGCCACTTGTTCGTGATCGCAAGGGTGAATATAAGAAGGAATTGGCTTTTTTAGTAAAACAGGGATATCAACGTGTAATCATAGATAATGAGTTATATGATTTGTTGGCGGTTCCCGCATTGGATAAAAATAAGAAACATAATATCTTTGTGATTGTTGACCGTATTCAGGTTCCGAACGCCGATGCCGATGAAACCGAGGTTGCAGATTTTCGGTCGCGCGTGTATGCCTCATTCGAAGGTGCATTGCGATTGGTGCCGGGGTCGGTATTGGTGCGCCGATTGGATACCAATGAAGACATTTTGTATTCACAAAACTATGCGTGCCCCGTTAGTGGTTTTGCCGTACCAAAAATAGAACCCCGATTGTTTTCTTTTAATGCGCCAATTGGTGCGTGCAGCGCGTGCGACGGATTGGGGGTCCAGTTAAATATGTCGCCCGATTTGATTATTCCGGATCCATCACGGTCTATTTTGGATGGTGCGATTGCACCATGGTCGCGTGGTGGAATGTTAAGTCAATTTGACCATCTTTTGGATGCGTTGCACAAACAATATAAAATTCCATTATCAAAGCCGTGGCATACGTTGACCCAGGATCAGAAAGATATCGTCCTTTATGGTACCGGTGACAAACCCATAAAGATAAATTGGAATGGGTTTATTTATGAAAAACCGTTTGAAGGTGTTGTAAATAATATTGAACGGCGGTGGCGTGAATCTGATTCTGAATCTGTGCGTGCAGAATTATCAAAATACCAATCGGAAAAGCCGTGTCCGGTTTGTCATGGCAAAAGATTGAATGTCCAGGCATTATGCATCAAAATAAATGGTGCGGATATTATGGATGTCTGTGATATGTCCATTGAAGAATCTTATAACTGGTTTGTTGATTTACCGAATCATTTGACACAAAAAGAAAATGATATTGCACGGATGGTTTTGCGTGAAATTACAAGTCGTTTATCGTTCCTTAGAAATGTTGGGTTGGGATATTTAACTTTGTCACGTACGGCCGGAACGTTGTCAGGGGGCGAAGCACAACGAATCAGATTGGCATCCCAAATTGGCAGCGGTCTGTCTGGTGTATTGTACGTATTGGATGAACCATCCATTGGTCTGCACCAAAGTGATAATGATAAATTGTTGGATACATTGAAGGCTTTGCGTGATAAGGACAATAGTGTAATTGTTGTCGAACACGATGAAGACGCAATGCGGGCTGCAGATTACCTAATAGATATTGGCCGCGGTGCGGGCGTAAATGGCGGGAATGTTATCGCCGCCGGTACCCCGACCCAGGTTATTAAGAACAAAGATTCTTTGACCGGACAATATTTATCCGGAAAAAAGAAAATACCCGTGCCCCAAAAACGTCGTGCGGGGAATGGGGCGGCGATTCGAATTTGTGGTGCACGTGGGAATAACCTGAAAAACATAGATGTTGAATTTCCGTTGGGTAAATTTATTGCATTGACGGGTGTGTCGGGTTCGGGGAAATCGACGTTGTTATTGAATACTTTGTATCCCGCGTTGATGCGTGCGCTGTATAATTCTAAAATCGAATCGGGTGCGCATGACATTATTCACGGAATTGAAAATATAGATAAAGTTGTTGATATTGACCAATCGCCAATCGGGCGCAGCCCGCGTAGCAATCCGGCGACATATACCGGTGTGTTTTCGAATATTCGCGATTTCTTTGCCGAATTGCCCGAAGCCAAGGCACGCGGATATGGGCCGGGGCGTTTTTCGTTTAATGTTCGTGGTGGCCGGTGCGAAGCGTGCCAGGGTGATGGTCAGATAAAGATAGAGATGAATTTCTTGGCAGATGTATATGTAGAATGTGATAAATGCCACGGAACGCGATATAATGATGAAACTTTGGCGGTAAAGTACAAGGGTAAATCTATTGCCGACGTGTTAAATATGACCGTGGATGAAGCGTACAGATTTTTTATAAATCAACCGCAAATAAGTCGTAAATTGGAATTGTTAAAACGTGTCGGATTGGATTATATAAAATTGGGTCAAAGTTCACTTGACCTGTCGGGGGGCGAAGCACAACGTATAAAACTTTCGCGGGAATTGTCCGCACGCAGCACCGGGCATACTTTGTACATTTTGGATGAACCGACGACGGGATTGCATTTCGAAGATATCAAACAATTGTTGTCTGTTTTGCATGAATTTGTAGAGCAGGGCAATACAGTCATAGTTATTGAACATAACTTGGAGGTTATTAAAACCGCAGATTGGGTGATAGATTTGGGTCCAAATGGTGGCGCGGGCGGTGGTCGTGTTGTTGCCACCGGTACCCCAGAGGCGGTTGCCCAGAATCCTGGATCATTGACCGGAAAATATCTTAAAAAGTATCTGGACAATCCCAAAAAAATATAAATAATGTAAGATAACGTAAAAAAAGGAGTAAAAAATGTTCGGTTTTGGCCGCAAGAAAAAAGAAGAAGTTGTCGAAAATGAAGAACCAAAAATGCCAAAGGGTGCGCGGGAAACCGTGGAACGCATAATGGCCGGTCACTTTGACATGAATGATATGTTGGCACAATTAAAACAGATAAAAAAGATGAGCAGTTTTAGCGGTCTGTTGCGGATGGTGCCGGGAATGTCCGGTGCAATTAGCGCGGTTAAAGAAAAAGTCAAAGATGGCAGCGTAGATGCCCAGATTAAGATATTAGAGGCGATGACCGTTGCCGAACGTGCCGAACCCGATAAAATCTTTGCCAATGCCAAGGCGCGCATTGCGGCAACCGCGGGGGTGACGGTACGTGATGTCGAACATTTGATAAAGCAATATGCAAAAATGAAGCAACAATTTTCGGCGATTCAGCGTATGGGCGGTGTTGAAGCAATGATGCAACGCATGCAATCCCAGGGCGGTGTGCCGGGCGCAAAATAAAGGTGCATATTATGATTTTGGCGGTTTATGATACAAAATTAATGCCCGTGTATGATGAGAATACGGGACGGTTTGTTGGTTGGAATGTTCTTTATTTTGCCGATACCGACAAAAATCCGTGGCCGGTGGCGCGTTCACGTTCTTTCCGGGAAACACTGTTTCGAAACAGTTATCGCGCTGCGTGCCGGTTCCAAGGCAAGTTGCAGGCACGGTGTAAAGAAGAAACAAAGTAAATAACGTTGGATACGGGGAGAGAATATAGCAACAAAAGGATGCAAAATGGATAATACTTATACCCCTGTCATTATAAACAGTGCGGATTTGGCAAGGTTCAAAAAGAATGGCATGTTGTATGATATTACGGCATGGGCGGTTTGTATTCCCGGAACGAATATTGTTGATTATTACGATGTATGTAAACAATATGTTGTTTTGCCGTCTGATAAAAATAATGAAGGGATTACGCAGAGTGTCAAAAGGGAAAGCAAAGTTGGTCAAACATCAAAAAATCCGGATGTAGAGGCGCGCAAACTTGTCAGAGCTGCACGGGAACGGATAGAACACAATATTCAATATGTTGCGAAACCATATATAATACGGTCTGTGACACCGATAGCGCACCTTTGTGGTGATTATATTGTTGATAATTTGGGAAGTAGTAAAAGCAATGTGGACATTGAATATGATATTCCTTGTTCTGAAGAGTTTGAAGATATGTTTTATAGGAATCGTTCTAAATGTGAAGATAAACTAATAAAACCATCAAATTGTATCGATATGCGTGTTACTAATTACGAGGCCGGTCCAATAGAAAACTACTATAACACGGGTCAATATGGAAGGTTAAGGATATGGTGTACGGTGAAATTTAAAAACAATGCCGAAGCCATCGCATTTCAACAGGAAATGGCATTTTTGTGCGGAATGAACAAAGAATATTTCAACATCACTCGTAATAGGCACGTTGGCAGATAACACGGATGAAAATACAAAATAAAAAAATTGCGAAACATAAATCTTCGGTGGCGTGGCTAACGCGCCAGGTGGCCGATCCATACGTTGCGCGTGCGCATGCGGATGGATATCGGGCGCGTGCGGCATATAAACTTATTGAAATAAACGAAAGATATAAATTTTTGAAAAATGGTCAAACGGTTGTTGACCTTGGCGCGGCACCGGGTTCTTGGTCGCAATTTATTGCGCGGACATTTCCCAAAACAAAAATCTTTGCGATGGATTTGTTGGAAATTGCACCTATAAATGGTGTGGAATTTTATCAGGGCGATTTTACCACCGATGCGGCACTTGATTGGTTAACGGAAAAGTTGCATTTGGGCGAAAATGCGGATGGCGCGGTTGATGTTGTTATATCTGATATGGCGCCGAATACCGTCGGACATCAAAAGACCGACCATCTGCGTCAAATGGTGTTGTTGGAATATGCGTTTGATTTTGCGTGCAGGGCATTAAAACCCGGTGGCGCGTTTGTGGCTAAATCTTTTACGGGTGGTACAACGAATGAATTATTAAAACAAATTAAATTGCGATTCGAATCGGTACATCACGTAAAACCCGCGGCTTCGCGCAAAGATTCCGTGGAAATGTTTATTGTTGCACTGGGCTATAAAAATAATGTATAATGTGCATGTGTAAAAACAAAGGGAGAAAAAATGCCAGTTGCAAAAAAGAATATAGCAAAAAAGAAACCTGTGAAACGTACGCCGGCGCGTCGTGCGGTTGCACCGCGTGTGGTTGCCGCAAAACCGGTGGAAAGAAAAAGATCTATGGTTGGGCCGTTGACCGCCGTGAAAAACTTTTGGGTACGTTATTTTGATTTTATGGGGCGTGCGACACGGTCTGAATTTTGGTTTGGATTGTTGTTCGCGTTTATCGTGAATTGGGCGTGCACATATTTCATCGGCAAGAATTTCCCAATTGTCGCGATGGCGATAAGTGCGGTTTTGTTCATTCCGGTGATGGCACTGAACATTCGTCGTTTCCGTGATGCGGGCGTGTCGGTGTGGTGGTATTTGATTCCGGCGCTGTTTGTGTATTTGATACCGATTGTTCGTGGGCCGGCGTGGTATGGTATGATGGCGTTTGGTTATGTGTCATCGGGTATGGTTTTATATTCATTGTTCTTTATCGCGTTCGGTATTTTCGAATTAGTTGTTGGATGCTTGCCATCAAAAAGGTAAAGGCTTGTATATTACCAAATTGCCGTCGGATGATTCCGGCGGTTTTTGTTATAAAAACACCCCCAAAATGGGGGTGTGAAGGACACACAATGAGTTATGAACCACTTCCATGGCTCGATACCATTATATCACAAATTTGACCATAATACAAATACAAAAAACGCCCCCATGGGGGCGCATTGGAAGGAGTGTAAAAAATATACACATTTTTCTTAAAACGGGATATCGTCGCCGATTTCCGTAATAGAAACTTCTTCGGGTTGTGCCGGTGCCGGCGCCGGGCCGCCCGCCATAGAATCCACCGCCTTGGCACCCGATAATATTACCATTGTGCCGGCGAATTGGTTTAACACAACCTCGGTCGTATAGGTATCGACACCTTGCTGGTTTTGCCATTTACGTGTACGCAAAGAACCTTCGATATATAATTTCGTTCCTTTTTGCAACATACGTTCGGCAACTTCGACCAAATTCGGGTTAAAGATAACGATTCTGTGCCATTCGGTCTGTTCTTTTTGTTCGCCGGTTTGCCTATCGCGCCAACGGTCAGACGTAGCCAATGAAAATGTGACAACCTTTTGCCCACTTTGCATAGTGCGACTTTGCGGTTCTTGGCCGATATTGCCAACAAGTATTACTTTATTTATGCTTCCTGCCATATTTTTTCTTCCTTTTGTTCTAATATGTCCACATTGAAGCAATATTTATGGGTAAATGCAAGGAAAAATGATGAAGAATATTTCAAAATGTGATACACTGATGCGAAAAGGTAAGAAAATGGCAGACATGGAAAAAATGGCAAAAAAATATTATGATGCGCGTAATAAGGCGGCGGGCTATGTGGAAAAAGGTTGGGGAAAGGATGAATCTACTGTGGATCCGTATGATTGGGAAATTTTGCAGAAAAGGAATAAGAACAATTGGAATTGCGATTTTGGCTGGAAAATTCATCTGGATGTTATTCCCAACAGAGAGGCTCCAGATACCAAAGAAATATCAGATTTTTTGTTGAATTTGGAAATTGCCCATAAAATTGCGGCGGGGGGGCAATTGGGTAAGGGTATGACGGTATATGTTGGTGGTTATTTTGATGCGTGTAGATTGGCGCATATTATTCAGGAACAGTTTAAAGATAAAATGTATATCCCCCCATTTTTTGCGGATCAGGTACAAGGAGAATATCCGTTTGAACCAATGGTTTACGGCACCTTTTGTGTTGCAGATTTTGATTATTATCCAAGATATGGGTTGGGGTTGCGTCCGCTTGTTAAGCCATGTGTAGGGGAAGAGGATGGAAAATATAACATGTTGGCATGTTTTCATGAGGCTACAAAAATGGCCCAAGAAGTTGGTCTATCTGTTCCAAATTTCTTTGACAGAAGGAAAAAAGAACAAAACGTGTTCGCTTTGCAATGTTATTGTTCGCATAAATTGTATGCTCGTGCGTTTGGTCGATATTATTATGGTCATGATTTGGGTGAATTCGAGCAAAAATTTTTTGGTGATAAAGTTCCCAACAAGGGTACAAATTTGCGAAAAAAGTGGGACTTGGTTGCCGATGCTTTTGTAAATGTTGCACAATCAAATGGTTTTTTACAACAGTTGGTAAAATCAAGTGGAATTACGGGGTATATACCGGTTGATTTTGATAAATTGACCAGAAATAATATGATTGCTAATGTACGTAATAAATGGTCGCGTGGCCAGTAAAGTTTACTTGACTTTCGTGGGCAAAAGTACTATAATAGTGCTATCTAATCGCGGCGTTCAATTCGTCGCAACAATTTCCAACAAAGGAATTTTTTATGCATATAAATGAAATCAAGGCTAAATCGCCACAACAACTGTTGAAAATGGCGGAAGATATGGGGATTGAAGATCCATCGCAATTGAATGTGCAACAACTGCGTTTCGCGGTTATGCGCGGCTTTGCGGCGGACAAGAAAATAACACTGATTGGTGATGGTGTTTTGGAACGTATGCCCGATGGGTTCGGATTCCTGCGTGCACCGGAGAGTAATTACCTTGCTGGGCCGGATGATTTGTACGTGTCGCCGAATCTGATTAAGAAATACGGACTTAAAACCGGGGATTATATCGAAGGGCAAATTCAGGCGCCACAAAATGAATCGGAACGGTATTTCGCATTGGAAACCATCGACCGTGCAAATGGCGATGACCCCGAAAAGTTGCGTCATCGTGTGTCTTTTGATGATATGACGCCATTGTACCCGGACGAGCAATTAAAGATGGAGGTTATCGGTGATACGGACAAGGGGCGCAATCTATCGGCGCGTGTCATTGACCTTATATCGCCGACGGGACGTGGGCAACGTTCGTTGATTGTGGCACCACCGCGTACCGGTAAGACGGTCATGTTGCAGAATATTGCGCATTCTATTGCGACGAATTATCCGGACGTGAAACTTATTGTGTTGTTGATTGATGAACGCCCCGAAGAAGTGACCGATATGCAACGCAGTGTTCGTGGCGAAGTGATTTCTTCGACATTTGATGAACCTGCAACACGACATATCCAGGTTGCAGAAATGGTGATTGAAAAGGCCAAACGATTGGTAGAGGCAGGTCAAGATGTTGTGATATTGTTGGATTCTATTACTCGGTTGGGCCGTGCGTATAATACGTTTGTTCCGTCCAGTGGTAAGGTTTTGACCGGTGGTGTTGATGCCTATGCGTTGCAACGGCCAAAGCGTTTCTTTGGCGCGGCGCGTAATATCGAAGGTGGGGGCAGTTTGACCATTATCGCGACCGCTTTGGTTGATACCGGGTCCAAGATGGATGAAGTTATATTTGAAGAATTCAAAGGTACCGGTAACAGTGAAATTGTTTTGGATCGTAAATTATCTGATAAACGTGTGTACCCCGCAATTGACATCACAAAATCTGGGACGCGCAAAGAAGACCTTTTGGTGGGTAAAGATACGTTGTCAAAAATGTATGTTTTGCGGCGCATTATAAACCCGATGGGAACGTTAGAGGCGATGGAGTTCTTGTTGGATAAATTGCGATTGACCAAGACAAATTCGGATTTCTTTAATTCGATGAACCAGTAAAATTTATGCGCGCCGTATGGCGCGTTTTTTATGGGGGAATTTTTCTATGCGAATTTATTTGATAATTGCCGTCATTGTGATGGTTGGTGGTGCATACGTTATGGGCGGACGAATCGCAAAAAACGAATGTTTAAGTGATGCATCGGAACTGCGTGCCACCGATATAACAAATATGGTTGAAATGCAAAGGATTGTAAATGAAAAAACTGTTCATACTGGGGTCAATGATATTCGTGGCATCTTGCGCGATAAATACACCATTGCAGACTAGGGCGTCATGCGCAAGTTGCCCATGTGATGCAATATATGGGCGCGCGTCTGATTGGGACGTGATAAGTGATGATTTGGCGCGGAATATATATCAACATAATTTGATGTGCGAAACAATGCGCGGGCGGGGCGGGGTGCGCGAGTATAATTATTCACTGTAATAATCAATAAGCGATTCGGCCGCGTTTTTAATTCTGATAAGTGCATTTTCATACGTTGTGCAATCGCGTGATATCTGGGAACGGTATGCGTCGCGCATATTTGATGCCATATATGCACATGCGCGCAGGTGTTGTACGCAATATTCATGGCCGGTTCGAAATGCGTTTTGGCCACGGATGCGTTCGTCGGCGGTTGGCCATTCTATATTCAATGCATTGTCCAGGTTGGTCCAAGAATTTTCGCCAACGTAATTACCGATTTTTTCCATCCAATATTCATTCATTTCTTCTTCGGTCCAATTGCCACCGCCCTGTAATTTGATGATTTGGATAATCATATCACTTATTGTTGGTTGATATTTTGAATCTATCTGGGCCAATTTCGCACTGCAATAGCAACGGTTGTATGCCGTATTTTCGCGTGTGCAGTACCCATCCATGCACTTTATATAGTCCGCCAGACAGCGCGATGTTGATACACCTTCGTTCACAATGGTTGTTGTGCGACCGGCGGATTGAACCGTGGTATTTGGGTCACTTCGACCGTTTGAGGTGCGGGCGGCCACGCCACGTTGTGCAACCCCGGCACGGGCGACAGTTGAATTTGGACGCGCGACAACACGACGTGCGGTGGTCGGGGTGGAATTCGTGCCGCGTGCAACGGTTGTATTCGCCGCGGCACGTGCGGTTCCGGTTGTTTGGCGTGGACGCGGAACGACACGTCTTTGTTCGCCAATTGGCTTTGTTTTGATAACAACATCGATCGGATTATTTACCATGGAAACCGTTGTCCCTGGATTCAGTGCCGTGCGCATTTGATTGTTAAGGTACGGGTACATATACGCATAGGCGTTCGGGTCAACATACATTGCCGGCTTTTGCACGACGGCGCCCGCCACCGTGGCATATACGGCACAACACAGAGCAATAAAATATTTAAAAATCCTTTCCACACGAACATCATAGTAAAAAATGCAATACAAATACAATAAAAAAATACATATCATAAATTGGTTCGAAAACCAATTTATGATATGTATTTTTTTTGTTGAATTTACTCACCTGTGGGTAGATACACATTATATTCGGTTTTGGGTGGACCAGCAACGAATGTACCCGTTCCCACATTTGCAAAGAATCTTTGGGATATCATATCATACATTCCAATATTATTATTATATTGTACAGGTATTAGATGTTGTACCAAATTGTGCGAATTATCGTATGCTTTGACATCAAAAATGCGACCTATGAATGTTCTGCCTCCGTATCCAAATCCTCGAAATAAAGCTACGGGCCACCTAAAATCACGTTGATTGTTACTATTGTATGTATATGTTGAGTTACCTATTTTCATTTCTACTGCGTTTTTATTTTCTTCAGTTACACTAAAGATCACTGTAAATGTTGTTTTTGAGGTTGATGGTATTTGAGATGAGCAATTAAAGCCACCACAAGAAAAATATCCGTCCCAGATGCCGGCATAGGTTCCGTACCAATCCTGGTTATAGCCGATTATAACTTGTTTATCTTCTGGGGTGCCAACTCCTTGGGCTGTAACGGTCCATTCCGGAGCATTTGTTGCGTATTTTCCTGTGTTTATGTATTGCTGGCCTGTACTTGCAATATATTCCAATGGGGTATAACCATTAGGTAACAACAGTGTATTATTTTGTGTTGCGTTTCTGATTGTGACCAATAAACATTCGCCATTTGGGTCGTCGTTTTCCCATGCTGTGCACATAAATTCACCGTTGATTGCGTTTTGCACCGCGGCATTGACCGTTGCGGTTGTCACCAAAGAATCCTGTTGCGATACATAATCACCACTTGGGTCATATATCGCTTTCTGACCCAAACCGGTTGATTGTGATGAATCATATGTCATAACCGTATTGGTACCCGTTGTTGTAAGTGTGTCTTGCTTTGCCGCAATACCCGCATCGACATATTCCCGCGAGGTAATAGATTCTTCATTCGCCGCAAACGCAACGCCCGTGCACAATATACAAATTACAAATAGAACTTTTTTCATTTTTCCTCCTTTGGTTATAACAAAAATAACACATGTCGCGAACGACACGTCGGGGTGTTAGCAATCATAAAAAGCAGTGATTCCCATAGCCTTTATATATACGCCATGGGCACCCCGACATGCGGGGTACACTTTTCACGGTGCAAAAACATACGAAAATTTTTTCCAATTAACGATGCCAATGCACCGGCTTTTTAAGGCCTGCTAAAGCCCCAAACCGAAATCACTTTCGATTCAAAAGTTATGTTAGCAAATTTATGAATTTTTGTGCAAGGAAAATTTATATAAAAAACTGTACTTTTGGGAATAAATTCGTTATAATGCTCCATACGGAGAGTTGAATGAAGAAATTTCCATTATGGTTGGTTTTGTTGCCCGGCCTTGCGTTTGGTGCCGAAGATTGCGCGACGCGTACGTCGGTTCCGTCGGATGTGCAAACGTTGCAAGATATTATCAAATTGGGGCTGTGTCGAAATCCGCAAACCGCGGCAGCATATGCGTCTTTGCGTGCAAGTCATTTTAACAAAAATGCCGGGTATGCGGCATATTTACCAAGTGTTTCGGCCGGAATTTCGGCGGGAAAAGACTATCGCGATAAAGAATGGGGCGATTGGGGATATGGTGCGTCGATATCGGCATCTTATTTGATATTTGATTTCGGACGGCGTACGGCCGATATGAATCAAATGATTGCGACATATCGTGCGGCCGGGTTCGATTTTGATGAAACAGTTCAAAATTTTGTTTATGGGCTTGTCGGATCATACTATGAATTGTTAAATGCAAATGCGAATGTTGATGCGGCAAATGCGGCATTGACCGTGGCGCAGACCGCATATGATACCGCAAGTAAAAAGTTTAAGGCCGGTGTTGTTGCACGTGCAGATGTGTTAAAATCTGAAACCACATTGGCAAATTCAAAATTGTCGTTGGAACGTGCGAAAAATAATCGCGAGATTACCAAGGGAACGTTATTGACGAAATTGTCTTTCCCGGCGGACCAAGAGATTATTATCGCGGATATGCCGGCAAGTTTTGGTTCGGTAACCGAAACCCAAGATATAGACGAACTTATAAAGATTGCGCGCGAAAAACGGCCCGATTTATTACAGGCAACTGCGCGTAAAGATGCCGCGTGGCATAAAAGAAATTCGGCGTTTTTGAAAAATTTACCTTCGATTTCGGCGTCTGGGTCTATTGGATGGAATGATGACCATTTTTCTGATGTTTTTGGGCCGTCGGGTGACCAGGTAAATGGTTCAATTGGAATTCGTGCTTCGATGCCGATTTTTGCGGGATTTGCAAATATGTACGGGCTGCGTGCGGCGAATGCGGACTATGAACGCGCCGAATATAACGAAAAACAGACATCGAATGCGGCGATGATGGATGTCTTTACCGCGTACCAGAATTACAAGACCGCACAAACCGTCTTAAGTCAGACCGATTCTTTGTTAAAGTCGGCGACAGAATCCGAAAAAATGACGGCCGGTATGTACAAGGTTGGACGCGCAACAATGCTTGATTGGCAAACGGCCCAGGCGGAATTGGTTGATGCGCGCAGACAAAATAATGCGGCGAAATACGATTTGTTTGTAAAGCGGGCCGCGGTCGCTTTGGCGGTTGGTGATTTGAAATCAGAATTAGAGGAAATGACAAATGAGTAAGCAAATAAATAAACAAAAAAGATCTTGGGTGCGTCGGCACAAGTGGTTGTTAATCATTTTAACAATTGTGGTTGTGGTGTTGTGTCTTTTTGTTGGGGACAAGAAAAAGGCGGCAAGTAAAGAATTTGTTACAATGGATATTACGCGTGGTAATTTGTCGCAAACGGTAACTGCAACCGGTGAAATAAAACCACTTAACACGGTAAGTGTCGGGTCCCAGGTGTCCGGCACAATTGAAGAATTATTCGTTGATTATAATTCGACGGTAAAAAAGGGTGATAAATTGTTGACCATTGAACCGTCGGTTTTGCAAGCGTCTGTGGTTGAGGCCGAAGCGTCATTGGAATCTGCGAAATCTCAGTTAAGTTTGGCAAAAAGTGATTACGAAAGGAACAAGACGTTGTATGATTCGGGTTATATCGCACGGGCCGAGATGGAAAAATCGCAATCTACGTATGAACAGGCGGTTCAATCGGTAAAGCGTATGCAATCGCAATATGATAAGGCGGTGACGAACCTTGGGTATGCAACAATTACATCGCCGGTTGATGGCACGGTTATATCGCGCAAGGTTGATAAAGGTCAAACGGTTGCGGCATCTTTTCAAACACCGGATCTTTTTGAAATTGCCGAAGATTTAACCAAAATGCAGATTGAAACGTCTGTGTCCGAGGCGGATATAGGTGTAATTAAAACGGGGCAATCCGTCACATTTACCGTTGATGCATATCCCAAAAAGACTTTCAATGGTGCCGTGCGCCAGGTGCGATTGTCGCCGACCACAACGTCCAGTGTCGTTGTTTATACGGTTGTCATAGATGTCGATAATCATGATTTAAACCTTATGCCGGGAATGACCGCATTTGTCACAATTATTGTCAATTCGGCCAAAGATGCGTGGAAGGCGCAAAATGCGGCGTTCTTGCTGCGCAGTTTTGATGGGATTGTTGATGTGGCCGGTGATGTCGTAAAACCTTCAAATCATTTGGCAATAAAGCGTGGCAAAGATGTTGTGCTGGTTCCGTATTCAAAAGGCATCACAACCGCAACCGAAACCCAAATAGTGTCTGATGAAATAGTCGAAGGTGACAAAATTATTGTTGGGTATGTTGGGCAAAAGACTGCGCGTAGTTCGGGTGGTGGTCAACGTGGCGGTGGCATGGGTGGTCCCGGCATGGGTGGCGGCCCAAGATAACGGTGGTGCGTGGCGTATGAAACAGGTTCCAATTATTTCAATGAAAAAAATCTGTAAAAGTTTTCCGTTGGAAATCGGCGGGGAACAACAGGTTTTGTTTGATAACACTTTTAATGTTATGCCCGGTGAGTTTGTTGCAATTATGGGGCCGTCGGGTTCGGGTAAATCGACGTGTATGAATATTATTGGTGCATTGGATGTTGCATCGTCCGGGGTGTATGAATTATATGGCAAAGATATAACAACACTGTTGCCAGATGAATTGGCGCGTGTACGTAATGAATATATCGGATTTGTATTTCAGAATTTTAATTTATTGCCAAAGCGCAATATTTTGGACAACGTTATGTTGCCGTTGATGTACCGTGGTTTGCCTATGGATGAACGGGTGTCGCGGGCGCGCGAAATGTTAAATTTGGTTGGATTGGAAAAGTTTGAAACGTATTTGCCGACGCAACTGTCGGGTGGAATGAAGCAACGCGTTGCGATTGCGCGTGCTTTGGCGGGAAACCCGAAAATTATTCTTGCCGATGAACCGACGGGCGCATTGGATTCCAAGATGGGAAATGAAATATTGAAATTTTTCAAAAAGTTAAATTCTGATTTAAAGATAACTATTGTTATGATTACGCACGAATTTGAAATTGCGCGGTATGCAAATCGTGTTATTCATATCTATGACGGGCATATAACCTATGATGGGCCGGTGCCGAAAAATGAATCCGTATTGGTAAAGTCTCAGCAAAAGGCACATAAAAAATGACATTCTTTGATATTGCACATGAATCTTGGTTGTCTATCAGTGGTAATAAAATGCGGTCTTTTTTGACGGTGTTGGGTATAGTTATTGGTATTATGGCGGTTGTGATAATGGTTGCAGTGGGCGAAACGGTTCAGCAATCTATTACCGACCAATTTTCATCACTTGGGACAAATACTATTATGATACGTGCGGGCGCGGCGCAAAGTGCCGGTGTGCGTGGCGGAAATCGTATGACGCTGACAATGGATGATGTCGAATATATTGCCCAATTGCCCGATGTAGCCGCCGTTACACCAATGGAAAACAGTGGGGCCCAGGTTGTGTATGGCAATAAAAATTGGTCAACGTCGATGGTCGGTGTTTATCCGGCATACGCGACCGTTCAAAATATTGAAATGGAATACGGTTCATTCTTTGAAATGTCTGCGGTCAAATCCGCGGCAACATATGCGGTTATTGGTCCCGAAACCGCCGAAGAATTGGGAATGCCGAAAAATCCGGTTGGTGAGATTATTCGCGTGCGTAATACACCGCTGACGGTTATTGGGGTGACCAAAGCCAAGGGGGATTCGGCCATGGGATCCCAAGATGATATGATAATTGTGCCGATTACGACATTGAAAAAACGTATATCGGGATCGCGCTTTCCAAATGCGGTGCAATCGATTACGGTGAAACTTTATCAAGATGCCGACAATAACGTTGCGACGAATCAAATGACGGCATTGTTGCGTCAACGTCATAAATTGAAAGACGATGTGGCCGACGATTTTCAAATAACCGATATGAAACAGGTTATGGAAACAATGGAAACGGTCAGCAGTTATTTGACGTTGTTGTTGGTTGCAATTGCAGCGGTGTCATTGTTGGTTGGTTCAATCGGAATTATGAATATGATGTTGGTATCGGTTGCAGAACGCACGCGCGAAATCGGTATTCGCAAGGCTATCGGTGCCCAAGAAAGCACAATAGTAATTCAATTTTTGTCAGAATCTATTTTGATTTCGTTTATTGGTTCTATGTTCGGGTTGATTTTGGGCGTCGGATTGTCCCAGGGAATAGGGCGGTTTGTATTGGGGTACAACGTGCCGTTTAGTATTTGGCCGGTTGTGGTTTCTATATCGGTTGCGGTTGTGGTTGGTTTGGCATCCGGTGTTATGCCGGCGATCAAGGCCGCCAAGTTAAATCCAATCGATAGTTTAAGGTACGAGTAAATTTTACCGTGAGGTGCCAAGATTTGTGTTTATAGGGCCCCATTGAAAGTGGGATTCTGTGTCTTCTACGCGTGTAAAATTATGTTTTAGATAAAAACCTTCCACACCAAATGGTGCGCGACATATTATGTCACGGTCTGCGTACAGTGTTTGAAATGCGCGCAGTAATGGTTCACCACAATGTGTGTATTTTGCACCATTGTCATAATGCCCCTGTCTGTCACTTCTGTATTTGTAGTTTGTTTCAAAAAGTATTCCTTCCGCTGGAGTATCATTACCGTTATATAAAATATGTGAAGCCAATGATAAAATATCTTCGGATGGTTCAAATTTATCTGTGGTAATGTTGGTGTTCGTTAAAGCGTGTAATACTGCGTTTTTTTTATAACGGTCTATCACAAATAGAAATTGTTCCTTAAATCCAAATGGTTGTAGTATTTGGGGGATAACCGCAGAATGAATATTGAATTTTATTAACAAACAGTTGGTTGGAACATAAGTGCCATCGTCCTGTAATGTTGGTACAGGAATATCACTTTGTACGATTTTATAATCTCTTGCCTTGATCTGCATGGGGTATATTATAACCAAAAATATTTAGTTGTCAACAAATATTGCGGCCAGATGTCGTAAAATGCAAATGTTACAAAACAGTATTAGTGCGGGCGCGAATGCGCCCGTTGGTGATTTATTTGCAATTCTGATTGAATCGGGCTTTTTCATGTTCAAATGTTAAATTTCTTATGACTTCTTCACCATTCATAAGGAGTGTATCCCCACCTGATATACATGACAGAAGTTTGTCACGCTCGTATCCAACGCTTCTTCCGCTATTCAGAACGCTTCTTCCGCTATTCAGTATAAAAACCATAAAAAAATCATTTTGGTTGTCGTCGGTTGCCCAAACATATTTGTATGGTTGGCTAGAATACGAGTTACCTTGATCCAATGTCCGTATGACATAGACAGTTGTCATACCTTTGGGTTACGATAATTCACAGTTGCGATCTGTTCCCTTACCATTGTTGTTTTTACATCCGGCAAGTAACAGCAGCAATATCAGTGCATAAAATTTATTTTGTTTTTTCATCTTTGACCTTTTTATTTGATTCGAACGATTTTAGTATAAGACAAAAAATACAATATGTCAAATATTTTTTAAGAATAGATGCACATATTTAAAACGACGCGGTATATCGCGCCATTTTACTTACACTAACCACTAATACTTACATCCAATTTTCGGCCCATTTTTTCAATTTATCGGGGGCGATGCCGGTGTCAAAACGTGTGCCGCGTTCAACGGTTGCGTCGGGCGCAAGTTTTTGCATGTTCTTGTAGGCATCGCCAATCGGACTGCCCCCGGATGTGGCGAATGGAACTATTGTTTTGCCCGCAAAATCATAAGATTCCATAAATGTGTCAATAATGGATGGTTCGCGGTACCACCAAATAGGGAACCCGACAAAAATAACATCATAGTCGGAAAAATTTTGAATTTTTTTCGCAATTGCCGGTCGGCATGCGCGATTGTTCATTTCTGTGGTACTGCGACTGGTCTTGTCCGTCCAATCCAGGTCGGCCGCACTGTACTTTTCCCGTGGCTCAATTTCAAACAGGTCGGCCCCAATCGCCCCCGCCAATTTTTCCGCCAATCCCCGCGTTGTTTCGGTTGCCGAAAAATATGCAACAAGTGATTTTTTCATCTTTTCTCCTTTCGTTAGTTCAATGAATATATAGTGCGCGTAATGCAAAATTCAATCAGGACGATATTCGCAACTTAACGGTGGGGCAGTAATTTTATAAATTTTTGGGCCGACAGCAGCAATGGATTGGGCAGGTTATTCAAATCAAACCATTTCCATTCGGCGCATTTGGTTGGTTCCATTGGATGCGGCACGGCCGTGACATTATTCACGCGATAGTGCAATGTGATATAGTGTGCGTCCGGGTAAATATCGTTTGTAAAACAAATGAATTGAAATTTTTCCGGCGGAATAATAATGCCGGTTTCTTCGCTCAGTTCGCGTGCGGCACAATCCGCGGGTTCTTCGCCCGGTTCAAGTTTGCCACCCGGTGCCGCCCATGTGTCATGCCCGTGTGGTGAAAGCCGCAGCCCAAGCAACACCTGGCCAGCCTGATTAAAAATCCAGCATCCAATTCCAACGCGTGGTGTTTTATTATCGGACATGTAAGCCTTTTTATTATTTAATTTTTCCGGCCCATTCGTTATATATTACATCAGAAATGGCACCCTGGGCTCGCATGGTTTGCAATAAAGCCAACTGGGCATCTTGTTCAAATTTTTTCTCGGCCTGTTGTTTTTCAATTTGTTTTTGTTGACTGTATGTTGGAATGGTTTCGGCACGCACACTTAGGTATAATTCATGAACTTTTTTATAAAGTGGGTCTTGTATTGGATACATATCCGGCCAATGTTCGTGTTTTTGATCTATGAAGACACTAATTCCGTTTATATTATATCCATCATAAGAATATCCATAATCACCGGAATAACTGACCCAACCCATGGTGGCGCGACCACCGCGTTTGTATTTTGGAGAAAGTAGTTTCCCTATGCAAACTTTAAAACCTGGACCAGATATTGTCACATCAAGACCGGTGTTGTTTTCCCTGTTATACGGTGTGCAATCCAGTGTGAAACTTTTATAATTCTGCATAAGGTATGTGATGCATTGTTTCTGTTCTTCTTCGGTCAGGTGATACCAATTGTCCGGGATTATTATTTGATTCATGGTTATGTCCTTTTTTATCTTTCTTGTATTGCGCAACTGCGGATGCGGAGGTTTAATATTCCATCTTGGTATTGGGTGTATATATCTATATTATCAGGTTGATTAAAGAAATCTCGTAATTCCTGGGATACATTGGCCGGGGTGACGTCATGTGGTTTTGGCCACAAATGGCCGCAATCATTTTGAGCAACGCAAATGTGACGTTCGCTTAATGGTTCAATACCTACACGTACATAATTGCTGTAATATGCGGGGGCGTTTTTATCACTGTTTCTACAATCTTGATATTGACATTTATCACATTTCCGTGAACACGCCGGTTTCAAAGATTCAATGGTTGGAATCTTGCCACCGGACGCAACAACAATGTGGTATTTAAACCATTCTTGGTTATCGTTAAATCCCGCGATTTTGACCCATTCTTTCAATGGCACTTTCATAATTGTGCCTTCTGCATCTATCCTTTGTTGGGCATCATAGTCATCGGCATAATTAACCTTTACCGAACGTTTTAGGCTTAATACACTTGGGACAATATGACCATAATGGTTTATTTCCGGTAAATTTTGGACAACTTTTTTAAATCCATCCCATCCATCATCAACCTTGTATCTGTTATCAGTATACAATTCATGGATTGTGTAAATATATTGCACTTTTATACTAAAGCTCATATTTGCGTCCTTTGTTTTTTCTTTTGACAAAACAT
>JAGCET010000013.1 GCA_017650505.1 Alphaproteobacteria bacterium | reverse complement strand
TTTTTAAAACAAAAAAAGCACGATGACACCAAACGCCACCGCGCAAAAAATTGCACAATCTGAATATCCGTTCTTAACGTTGCAACGGACCATTTTCACCCGTAATACCGGGCGTCAAATCAACACCACGACGGGTCAACATATCGCGCACCGGGAAAGCCCCAGTCACAACCTGAAAAGCACGCCGTTTAACAGTGTTTCCTGCTTTTTTTATATCATCTATACTCATTGCCATCTTCAACACCTTTTTCAAAGTATCTCTCTGGTACGCGCCATTATATACCAACAAAAACTTTTGTCAAGCATATTTTTGCACACCAGAACCTGGTTATTATTCGTCGCAATCCGCGCCACCGCAATCGTCGACATATTCCATCACCGATACGTCCGCAACCGGCATCATCCGTGTACCACCGGGTTCGGTATATGTCGTCTCTTTGACAACACGAACACGGCGATTTTCGGCATTTGGAACACCATCGGGTGTTGGAACTTTAAGGTCTTCTTCACCGGCACTGACCGCGACAATCTGACTTGACGGGATACCGTATGAAATCAACATTTTTTGAACGGCCTCGGCCCGACGACCACCAAGCGCATAGTTATAACTCTGGCTACCCGCGGTGTCAGTATGCCCAACCACAGAAACCTTTACATTCCGATTATTCTGGGTCACATCAACCAACTGACGAATCAGATCTTGATATTCCGGTTTTATCGTTGCCTTGTCAAAATCGAATCGGATTTCAAAGACTTCCTCCATAACATGCTGTTTCGGTTCGACCGGAATCTGTTGCACCTTAATAATAGTAGTTTCTTCGGGTTCAACCGGCCTTTCGCCCTTATCCGCCAACGCATCCAAACGTGCATTTATCGCCGCCAGTTCTGCACGCATCGCCATCATCATATTTATAAATTCACGACGCGTGACCAAATCTTGCCCGACGACAACAATTTCTTCCTCTTCATCTGCACATTCACATGGTTCTTGGTCCGCCACGGGTTGCGCCACGGTACCATCAACCGCCCCCGGTTGTCCACCCATCGCCGCACCATCGGCCGGCAAGTACATCTGTTGCCCATTTACGAACACCGGTTGAACATTTGTCGGTGTGTTCACAACCACAGGCTGAGTCGATGGATTATTCACCGTCACAGACACCGGGCTGTTGTTATTATTTCCCGCATTCGAACACGGACAATTTGATGCCGGCGCGGTCGTATTATTACTGTCCGTTGTATTATTATTGTTGCTGTTGCTGCCCCTATTATCATTCAGCGTCTTGTTAATTTCCTTGTCGCCACCATAAATATTTTGGTTAAAGACCAATGGTTGCTGTTGCTGGACCGGTTCCGGATTAATCAAATGTTCTGGCACATTCACATTATTCACAATAATCACACCTTCACGCGCACGATTCACACCACGCATTGCAGACATCCCAGCGGTTTCCGGATAATAACGGCCAACCGAAGCACTGCGCGCCGCCGCCGCCCCAGACGCCACAACCGACATTTCATTGGTTGTTGTGGTCACACTTTCGACCGGACGCGCCGGATTATTCACAATCTTACCCCCCGCGCAATCACGAATCGCAGTAAGTGTTCTCATAAAACGCGTACGACATTCATTGGCGGTCTTTGATTGACCCGTCGCGGTCGCCGACAACCAACAATCATACTTTGCCTGAAGTTCTGCGGCCATCTCCGGATTTGTATCCGTACCATCATTTTGGAAAATGCCAATCATATCATTGTAGGCCGTTGTCAATTCATACGCCGTCTGTTCATCATCTACAACCCAATTATCCAAAGATTCCGGGAACGGTGTTTCGCCTGAAAATGCAGAAACCGCCTTGTTTGCGAACAGTTCACCAACATCGGGGAAACCACTTGTCCGTGCATTATATATTGCATAGGAACGATAATTCATCGCCAACTGATTCAAGAAAGAATCACGATGTGGTGCCGAATATACATCCAAGCGTTCAACATAATCAACCGTCGGCGTCGCAACATAACCCCCCGAATCGATGTCAGATTTTGCACACGCTGCAACCGCAACCACCGCAACCGCGGCCAACACACGCGTAATCACAACAATTGACACATCATTTTGCATTTTCATAAAACATCCTTTCTCTTACCTTTTATGGGACCATTATACGCACTTTACAAAATTTAGTAAAGCAAAAAACAATCCCAAAATTTAACTTTTAACCCTACTTGTCTAAAAATTGACTTGCAACCGTGGCCAATCCACCAAGATTACCCAATCCGCCACCACTGTTGCTAATCACACCCGACACCGCATCCATCACGCTGCCCGTATTAGTTTTTTGACCAAGTCCACCAATCGTACTAGTCACGAAACCACCAAACGATTCTAACCGCTTTGCCGCAAGTTTATTTCCAGAACAATTCGCGGCCTTCTGCAACAACGCCTGGGCCTGAGTTGCCTCTGATTTAGTATAATCAGACTCATCAAAATTTATCATATCAAATATAGTCCACAGGTTTGTTACCTTTTTCTTTTTACTTTCGGCGCAACCATCAATACCATCGGGACAATACGATGCCACCGCGGCCTTTGGGAAACCTGCCCACACGGCACCACGCGCCTCGGCTGCGGAAAAAGTATCCCAACACAAAGAAGATGTATCAACCAATAAATTTGAACCACTTTCCCTTACGCTGCGTTCATAAGATTGACTTCTGGTCGGATCACACTCTGGTATTGCAGTGGACGTTTTCATCGGATTCGCCGCACCCGCAATTGCCCACTCTTTGACCATATTATTTACAAATGTCACTTCTTTACCCGTCGGTTCGCATTCTGCGGCCAACGCCTTTTGCTGTTGCGACAGCGCCATAACATTTCCAACCAATCCGATTGCGGTCGGCAACAAACTTGCCCCAAGGTTTGACGTAGTGGTCGATGCATCACGCTTAGCGACTGAATCTGCTTTTTTCGGCACCAACACATTCGCGGCACCAAACGCGCCCAAATTCGCACTTACCATACATAACAGACTGCAAAGGACTATGAGTTTTTTCATTCTTTAACTCTCTCTTGCGACAATTATATCATAAAAAAAATAAATGAACAAATATAAAAAATTGCTTTTTTATTTATATAAGGCTAACATACGAGTATGATACGAAGCAAACGTAATTTTATAATCATTCGCAAGCACCGGCGTTGGCAACGTCTGTGGCAGTTTTTCTTTACCGGATGGGGGCTGGTTATGGTGGCGGCATTGGTTGCGGGCACATTGTTTACCAAGCAATTATTATGGTCACCAATATCTGCAATAAATATGCACGACGTTATTAGTAATCAGTTTAAAATGTCGGGGGCGTCTTTTGCCGGCACAGACAAAAATGGCGAACCGTTTAAAATTACCGCCGAATCCGGCCGCCAAGAATATGATAAACCGGACATTATATATATGGACAACGTCGCCGGATACGCCACCAAGGTTGGTGCCGACAACAAAAAGATCGTATATAATTTTTCGGCAAAAAACGCCGAATTCAATCGCAAGACACGAAAAATAACGCTGCGCAACGATGTGCATATTAAATCCGATGACGGAAACGTGGCAAACGCAAACGAAATAGTGGTGAAAATATGAAAGAATCTGTATTAAAAATCGAACACTTGTCCAAAGCATACGGTCGCCGAATCGTACTGCGCGACATATCTATGATTGCCCGCCAAGGCGAATCGGTTGGTTTGCTTGGGCCGAATGGTGCCGGAAAAACAACCGCATTCTATTGCATCACAGGCCAGTTAAATGCCACACGCGGTCAAATATTTCTGAATTCCCAAGATATAACCCACCTGCCTTTTTATCAACGGGCGCGGCTGCACATCGGGTATTTACCCCAAGAAAACAGCGTCTTTCACGGTCTTAATGTCGAACAAAACATTATGGCGATATTAGAGATCGTCGAACCCGACAGAAAGAAACGCAACCAAAAACTTGACGCATTATTGGAAGAATTTTCCATTTCGCACCTGCGCCACAGTCCGGCAACATCATTGTCCGGTGGCGAAAGACGCCGCGTAGAAATCGCACGCGCATTGGCAACCGACCCCAAATTCATACTGTTGGACGAACCATTCGCGGGCATCGACCCAATCGCGGTGAATGAGATTCGCGGACTTGTATCGCAACTAAAAAATCGTGGTCTGGGCGTTATTATCACCGACCATAATGTTCGTGAAACCCTTGGCATCACAGACCGCAGTTATGTTTTGCACGACGGAATGATACTGAAACACGGGACCAGTGACGAAATAATCCGTGACAAAATGGTCAAAGAAGTCTACCTTGGCCAAGATTTCACAATGTAATTTTTTGATATTGACAGCCCGAATTTTTGTGCTAACATCACAAAATAAAAGGGCTAACAAATGAATTTTGCTATAAAAAAACAACAATTTTTTGAATTCATCGATGCGGCAAGGCGCGCATACAAACAACGCGTTGCGACCGCACATGCCGGATTTGCCGTGGACAATGCCGCGACCCGTATAGAAAAATCAGAAATCGCATCCACCCCAACATTCGTACCAAAATCTTGGGGTACCGAATATCCATGCATATTTGTTAAGGTTTTGTCGGGATATGAAGAATGGTTGAATGATAACCCGGTCGGCGATCCCGGCCAATCTGTTACATATCATTGTCCATACTATGATAAATCATCACCATGTCAACAAGAATGCCAATATCGATGGGCAAATCACGAATATATGAAAAAATTGACCGAACACGAAAACGCAAACACGGAATATCAAAATCGCCTTGCCGAACGGCGCGCCGCATGGCAAAAACTAATCGGATATAATAAGTAAAAGGGGTAAAAAATGAATATTTCTGAAAAGAAAAAACAATTCAACGAATGGCGTCGTTTGTCGAAATTATTAAGAAGTAAACGACACTATGTATTCAATTTGGAAACACAAATCTGTTCCATTGAATATGCAATTTTTCCGGAACGCATCCAACTGCGCCAAGGATTCTTTAAACAAAAACCAACCGATTTTATTGTTCCTGCTGATTGGGGCAAAACAGATCCGTGCACTGTTACGATATATCGGAATGCCGTGAATGACGCATGGGTTGATGAAATTTTTAATATGGGAACGGACGACGATATAAAAACATTTTGCTGTCCACATTTTTCCAAAGATGCGCCGTGCAACCGCGAATGTCAATATCGTGAAAAAAATAATAGATATCAACAGTTGATTGAAAAACTTAGCATCGCGAACCCGGAATACGAAACTGCCCTTGCCGAACGGCGCGCCGCATGGCAAAAACTAATCGGCCACAATAAATAATTCCGAACCGCCCAAACACACGGGCGGTATTTTTGTTATTGACCAAATTTTACAAATTTTGCTACACTGTATCCGAATCGAAAGGGATTTCGGTTCGGGGCTGTAGCAGGCCTTTAGAACTCGGTGCAGAGCATCGTCATCCAAAAAGATTTCTGTATGTTTTTGCACCGTCAAGATTTTATACCCCGACTTTGGTTGGGGTGCCTGTGGAGTATATATAAAGTCCACAAGAGTCATCAGTTCTATGATTTGCTAACACCCCGACCTGTCAATTTCGACGGCGGTTTTAATTTTAGTGGTTAGTGGCTAGTGATAGTGGTTAGTGGAAGGATACGGAAAATGTATGGGGTAAAAGGGATTATTGCAGAGATTTGCCCCGCCCTTGCGGCGGGGCAGAAGAACTAAACAAAAAAAGGAAAAAAATGAAAAAAATAATATTTGCAATTTATATGTTGTGCACGATGGGTGCATTTGCGGCAAATGAAGAATCGGTTACGTCGCGGGAATATGTTGATGCAGGGTTGGCCGCAACGCAAGACTCGATTACTACAACCGGAACCGGGGTTATGACATACGATTCCGCACAAGATAGCGGCATTGGTCAAAAACAAATCTATGATTCAACCGGCGATTATACCACACAACAAGATGCATTGGTGACCGCATCGACCGCAAACGCCGCAGTGCAAAACGCCATCGCCGCAGAATTCGAATGCATCGAATGGGACCCAAACGATAATACCAAATGTTGGCTGGTTCAGATTAAATCAAAACTGATGGATGGTTATACAGCATTGGAATACCTGGAAAGTGATGGAACACAGTATATTGACACCGGGTTGCCGGTAAAATCCAATACTCTTGCAGAATTTGAATATCAATTTACCGACACGAATGTCAATTATGTCTTTGGCCAGGTTGCCGGTAATGGGACTTCCGCAATGGGGTACAGGCGCATGAATGTCGGATCTTGGTGGTTTGTAAGAACGCAAATAGATATAGCCGATACACTAAAACATCATGTCGTTTTTGGGAATGATGGCAATTTATATCGTGATAATACCATTATTGCAACACGCGGAACTTATGGCACGGATCAATCACACACCATCATTATATTCGGTGAACGTAATGACAGTGGCGTAATAAACAAAGGCAGAGTAAAAATATATTATATTACGTTCCGCGAAGGCGATAACATTGTTCGCAATTTCATCCCTGCGCGACGCAACAGTGATGGCGAATTAGGAATGTACGATACAGTATCAAGAACATTTTTTACAAATGATGGTACCGAAAGTTTTATCGCCGGACCGGTAAAAAATGCCTATTTGCCGACCGGTAATCAGTAAAAAACGGGCGCGATCGTGACGGACTAATCACTATTCTCGGAATATTCTTCTTCCTCGTCCTCGTCGTCTTCTTCGACGGCATTCAGGTCAATTTCCTTTGGAATACCCAAAATATCTTCTATCTTTTCGGATGCGGCATCAACATCCATCTTGTGCAACACGGCGAATTCTTGGGCCATACGTTCCAACGCACGCAAGTACAACCGGCGCGCCGAAAACGGAATCGTGTCCGTCGGGTTTCGCCGTTGCAGGTCGCGTACAACCTCGGCCAATTTCATGGGGTCGCCCGAATTTATATTTTCTTCATATTGTGCGGCACGACGCGCCCAAATCATACGCTTCGCACCGGCCTTGCCCTTGGCCGACGCAATCGCTTCGTCCATCTTTTTGATTGAACTTAACGGACGCAGACCCGAAATTTCGGCCCGTTCCAATGGCACACGCAATGTCATACGACTTTTTTCAAAATCTATGACCAACATCTTGATTTTTTGATTTCCGATAACCTGCTCTTCTGTACGAATCAGTTTACCGACGCCCTGGGTCGGGTACACAACATATTGGCCGGTTTTAAAGTCCAATTTTTTACTTGGCATATCAATTCTCTTTTTTTGCCATTCTCTCTGTACGTGAATTATAACACAAAAATATTAAAAAAACAAATCAGATTGGCCAAAAAATCGCCATTTTCTAATTCATGTACGTTCCGTGCAAATTTCACCGTTTAACCGACCCACCAATCGCACGCATTGTCCCCGTACGACGCGTCGCAGATTGTCGATTCACCACACCACTTTGTGTCGGAATTGCACAAACCCATTCGCCGTCTTTCAAAATAGCATCCTCGCCCGATGGACATGACGGTTTCTGTAATTGCCACGTAAAACACCCAGATTTCTGGACAGATCTATACGTCGCCGAATCCGCCCCCGCGCGCGTATACGCGCCATATTCAGGGTTCCATACCCCCGGCACCACGCCCGAACACCACTTTCGGTTTCCAAAACATTCAATGCAATTTCCGTCCGCATCGCAAAGTTCGCCCGGCGCA
>JAGCET010000012.1 GCA_017650505.1 Alphaproteobacteria bacterium | reverse complement strand
TGGACGACGTTGAAACAGCGCCCTTGGTCAATGCACCGGTACTTACCGATGCGGCACGTGCAACATCCGCTGTATTTGATTTTGTTGGTACGGTCAAACTGCCCGCGCGAACAGACGGTGCGCCGAACGCATTAAGCCCGATTGTCGACAACACACATGCAGTGACCAAACATTCTCTATACATCTTTTCTTCCTTTGGTTTATTTGTCACACCATACGACTATACGGAATTATATCATATTTTTGTGTCTAAGTAAAATCTAAAAAACACGCGGGGCATTTGCCCCGCGCACTAATCACTAACTTACCCTATTCCCGGAATTCATAATATTTATCATTTCGTCCATTGTGTTTTCATATACCGCCCCCATTGCCGCCCCCAGGTATTCACGCGGGTTAAACACACCGGGGTTATTTGCCAATTCGCCCCGCACGGTCGCGGTAAATGCAAGACGCGAATCGCTGTCCACGTTTATTTTGCAAATGTTTGTCGTTGCCGCCCGCGCCAGTTGTTCACGCGAAATCCCCCCCGCGCCAATTAAATGACCGCCATTCAAATTTATTTCACGAATGAATTTTTCCGGAATACTGGATGCGCCGTGCAATACCAACGGCATATCGGGCAATCGGCGTTCCAATTCGGCCAATATATCGAATCGCAATCCAACCGAATCGGCCCGACGTTTATACGCGCCGTGCGCGGTTCCAATTGCCACCGCCAAAGAATCAACCCCGGTGCGTCGCACAAATTCGACAGCGTCGTCGGGACGCGTAAAAAGTTCGATATCGGATTTAGTATTTTCATCTTCGACACCACCGATTGTGCCAATTTCGGCCTCTACACTAACATTGTACCGATGTGCATATTCCGCAACGCGCGCGGACACCGTGGCATTTTCATCAAAAGACATCGCACTTGCATCTATCATCACACTGGAAAAACCCACATCGACGGCGCGCGCGCATACTTCAAACGAATGCCCATGATCCAAATGCAACGCGACCATCTCGCGGATGTCCAATTCCAAGCCCGCAATCATAGCCATCAACATACCGTCGCCGATATAATTCAATGCAGATTCCGATACCGCCAAAATAACGGGCGACCGAATCACACGTGCAGCCGTGACAATTGCGCGCAAACTTTCCATATTAAAGAAGTTAAATGCACCAACCGCGTACCGATTCGCAATCGCGTCCCGAAACATATCGCGTGTATTTACCAAACCAAAATCAGAATATGTCATAAAATTACTTCCTTTGGCGCATATTATATCATATTTTTGGTCGGATTAAAACCCGCGACAAAACGATTGACTTGCGAAATATTTGTGCAAAAATGCCATTTAAGAAACGGGGAGCGCGGGCAGAGGCAAAAAAACAAAGGAAGAAATCATGAAAAAACTTTTGATGTCTATTGTTGCGATTGCGGCGTTGGCGGGTTGCACGTACTATGATTATTACAAGGGCGATGTCCGCTATACCCAAGATGGCAATGATTGCATTTACTATGCCGATGAATACGCGCGAAACTATTCCGATTCGATTCGTGGCATCGACGGCGAAGACCGCATTGTTTATAAAAACACAAAATGTGCAGACCTGTTCTTGCGCGATAATGCCGGTCGTACACCACGCAGCACACGTATGATTGTGACCCCGGCGACAACCCACACGGCATCAAATTGCACAAAGTGCGGCGGATGCAATTCCGAAATGGTTCCGGTGACACGTCGGTTCTATACGTTGACGGATAAATAAGTTTTTGTTTGTTATGTTGTTGTTATGTCGCCCAACCGGGCGACATTTTTGTTGCGGAAATTTTTTCATAAACCTTGAAAGTTGTCCGAAATTGTGATACAATCATACGAAGAAAAAGGAGATTAAATATGAAAAAGATTTCAAAATATGCCCTTGGTGCAATGGTTTCTATGTCGTTGTTTATGCAGAATGCAATGGCGGCAAATGATGGCCTGTGCGATTTGATTAAGGGTTTAAGTCCGGTTATTAAAACACTGCGTACGTTGGCATTTGTTGGCGCCGCGTTTGTTTTAATGGATTGGGCGTGGGGATGGATTCAAAAAGGTGAAGTCGGTAAAGACGACGTCAAGAACAAAGGTATCGCGCTGTTCGTTGGATTCTTTGTATTGTTCGGCGTTGGTATGTTGTTAACGTTTATTATGTCAAGTACCGGCCAAGACAAGATTTGCGATATTGGTGCGGCATTCAAATAAGTTTTTTCGGATTCACAAAAAACGGGCGCAAATGCGTCCGTTTTTTATCTGACCCTTGCATATATCCATTTTTTTGCAAATTTTGATTTTTCTTGGTTGTACCATTTTTCAACTGCGGCAATTGACGAAGTTTCAAAATTATTCTCGGGCTTTTTGAATATAAAGTTTTGACGCGCATAAATCGATTCGTTGCGCGCAATGTTTTGCAATGTCTTATCCGTCTTGATTCCGGGTTCCGAATCGTACCGTTTAACAATGGTTTTTAATAAATTGCCGTACGCATACAACAACCGATCATTCATATAATCCAACAATTTTGCATTCCACGGTAATTTACATTCGTCTTTGATATCGGCGGCACTCATCCCCCCAAAAAAACATGTTTTAATTTCACGATTTACAATAGAATAATTCGCCTTCAGATTATTAATTATTCCCGATAATTGTTTATAATAATCTTTTTCAAAATCGCGCAGGCGAATTCGAGCCAATGCACGCGCGTTTTCATGAACCGTTTCAAAATTATTGCCCGGAAACATAAAATAAACCTGATAAATCTCGGTCGGTTTATGTTTAGCAATTTCCCTGATCAACGCCCAAGACATAAATCGTGATAAATCTGCATCAAACTTATTGGCATCGGCGTGAATATTTACATTGTTTTCAAACAACGCCGCCATCTTGTCCGGATTTTTAGATTTTACATCCTTTGGCGCATTGGCATAGAAAATTTCTTTTAACGTATACGGACTTTTATACGAAAATGCGTCCGCGACATCCAAATCAAACATTGGCAACAAATCAGACATACACCAATATTCGGCAACCGGTGTCGTCGTAAATAACTCTTTTTCATAAATCAAATGCTGCGCTGCATTCAATTTATCAAAAATTTTTTTATTTGTTGCAATACCCTGCATTTTATTTTTCCCCTTTCTTTAGTTTCCCTCTTCTGTATGTGCGATTGAAAACAGTACAGATGATATTAGCGATTGGTACGGCACATGTTGTGTTGCAGCCAATTCCTTCAATCGGTCCAAAACCGGTCGCGGAATTCGCATATTTATAACCGCATCTGATTTATTAAAAGTGCGATAGGCGGCATACTCTTTTAACAAAGATTCGATGTTCATAACAAACAGTTGCTGCATAACATTTGGCATTGACCGACTCCTATACAGTTTTCAATACGACCGTCTTTACAAGGCACTATACCATTGTATTTACACTTGTCAATACAAATGTCTAGATGCTTGTATTTGCGGCCGTATGGGCGGTTGTGTTGTGGTTTGTGTTGGCCACACAAAATGTATTTTTTGTTTTCGGATAATGGGACGCTTGCACTTTTTGAAACGATAATATAGAATGCAAATCGCAAAGGTATTTAACACAAAATAAAGGAAAGGATTTTCAATGTTCAAAAAACTATTTATCGCAATTTTATGTACGATGGGTTTGTGGACAATGTCTGCAAATGCCGAATTAAAAGTTGATATTGTTGCAGGAACCGCCGAACCTATTTCGGTCGCCGTCCAAAAATTTGAAGTTGCGTCCGGCGCATCCGCATCTGATGCGGCAACGATTCGTGATATTGTGGAATCGAACCTGAAACGCACCGGATTATTCCACATTGTAAATCATGATGCTTTTCCGGAATATGTGAAAATGGATGCCATGCCAGATTTTAAAATGTGGACCGCGATTAAGGCCCAAGTATTGGTCCAAGGTAAATTGACCAAATTACCCGACAAAAAATACCAATTGGATTTCTTTGTATGGGATATTCCGGGCAAAGAACAAATCGAAGCACAAAGCCTGTCGGCGACCAAGAAATCTTTGCGCCGTTTGGGGCATATTATGTCCGACGCAATCTATGAACGTTTAACCGGGGAAATCGGATATTTCGACACCCAAATTGTATTCATCGCCGAATCGGGTCCGGTGGACGCACGCGTAAAACGTATGGCAATAATGGACCAAGACGGTTATGGTATGCGGTACCTGTCAGACGCCAAGACTTTTGTTATGTCGCCACATTTTTCACCAAACATGCAATCGATTGTATTTTTGTCTTACTATAACGATGACCCGATGGTTTGGATTTTGAACCTGGATACTGGGGCACAAAGACGACTTGGCCAATTTGGTGGAATGAATTTCGCACCGCGTTTTTCTCCGGACGGCGAACGGGTCGCATTGTCTTTGGTTAAAAACGGTATCACCCATATATATGAATATGATATTGGGACGAATACACTGAAACAATTGACCACCGGTAATTCGATAAACACAAGTCCTTCTTATTCGCCCGATGGTCGTAAAATCGCATTCAATTCAGACCGCAGCGGCAGCCAGCAAATTCACATCTTGGACCTGGACAGTGGGGCGGTGGAACGCATTACCTATGGCGCGGGTCGATATGCCACGCCGGCATGGTCCCCCGACGGTCAATTTATCGCATTCACAAAAATGGCCGACGATACTTTCTATGTCGGTGTGATGGACCCACGCGGCAAAAACGAAAAGATTTTGGCGGGCGGTTGGTTTATGGAGGCACCATCGTGGGCGCCCGGGTCGCGTCGGTTGGTATATTATGAAACAGAACGCGCCAGTGATGACATAGAACGCATAAGCCATATTCGCAGTGTCGATATCACAGGTCAAAACCTGTACGATATCGAATTGCCAAATAATGTAAATGGGGTTGAACCAACTTGGTCCCCGCGGTTGCCATAATGAAGCGTTTCGGTTTAGGCATTTTATTATCTGTTTGGTGCACGGCGGCGGTTGCCGTGCCTGCGCGGGTTGGATATATTGTTGACGGCGATACCTTTGCGGCCACCGTTAAATTGGATGGCGGTGTTGATGTCTCGGTACGCGTACGCATTCGGAATGTCGACACTCCGGAAATCCACAGTGATTGTGCCTCCGAACGGGAATTGGCAACACGCGCACGCGAACGATTGGCCCAAATTATTCCGGCGGACACAACGGTGGAATTAAGTAATATCAAAGACGATAAATACCTTGGGCGAATTGACGCAAATGTTGCGGATGCACACGGTACAGATGTCGGAACAATGTTGATTCGTGAAGGTTTGGGCCGACAATACAACGGTGGCCGCCGCGCCCCATGGTGCAAGTAAGAAGAACCAACAACTACTTCTTCAAATAATTCACCGGATTGTATGCCTTGGTGCCTTTACGAATTTCAAAATGCAACTGTGGCTTGTTGACCTTTCCCGTCTGACCAACCGTACCAATCTTTTGCCCAACCGAAACGCGCACACCACGTCGCACCGACATAGAATTCAAATGCGCATAAACCGTCATCCACCCATCACTATGTTGAATTATAACAAGGTTCCCCATCCCACGCACTTCGTTTCCGGCGTACGCCACAACACCATTTTCGGCCGCCACAACCGTGGTCCCGGCCGCCACACCAATATTTATTCCATCGTTATACAACCCGCCGTTCTTTGCCCCATAGTGCGACAGTATCGTTCCACGCACCGGCCATGTAAATTTGCTGGACGACCGCGCCACAATCTTTGGCGTTTCTGTCTTGGCAACCGTAGCGGCCGGTTTTGATTTGGTTGTTTCTTTGACCGGCGTCGTTTTGGGTTGTTCCGACTTCTTGGGTTCGGGCTTTTTTACCGATTCGGTTTTTGTTTCTTTCTTGACCGGTTTAGTTTCGGTTTTCTTACCTGCGGTTTTTGTCGCCGGCTTCTGCGCCGGGGCCGGCGCGGATTTTTCCGCAATCACATCGGGTAAATCTGGCACCCGCAATTTTTGCCCGACGTTCAATGCAAATGGTGGACGCAGTTCATTCATAACCGCCAAATCATTCACCGGCACCGCATATTTTCGCGACAATGAATACAGTGTATCACCACGCGCAACCGTAATTGTCTTTAACGGCACACGAACATTTTTTGGTTCCGGCTTTGCAACCGGTTTTTCTGTTGCCGTTTTTTCCGGAACCCCTTTCGGCTCAACCACCGCCTTTTTTTCCGGTTCAACTTTTGGCGCCGCCACCGCAGGCTTTTCAACCTTCGCCTTTTTGGTTTCCGTTGCAACCGTTTTTTCCGGTGCCTCTTTCGGCAAATTCAAAACCTGACCAATCCGCAAACTGTACGGCACAACCAATTTATTTTCTGTGGCCATCGCATCAACCGTTGTACCATTTGCACGCGCAATCGCATACAGTGTATCACCACGCCGCACAACAACCGTACCCGCCGCCGCACGTGCCGGCACATTTAATTCGTCCGATTTATATTCCGGAATTTCCAGAATATCAACCTGCTCCTTATCATGTTCTTTTGATTCCGTGGGTGTCGATGCAACGTTTTCCGATTCGGTTTCAACCACGGGTTTTGATTCAACAATCGGCATTTCTTGTGCAACCTCTGTCTTGGTCGGTTCCGCCGGCATTGTATAATCGTTTATATCTGCATAGTTCACATAATCGTCCATATCACCCGAACCATAAAGTTCCGGCGACGCATAGATTCCATAATCAGACACCGCAGAATTATAAATCTCGGGTTCTTTTGCGGGATCGGCCAACAGTGCCGGATAACGTGACGATATAAAATCCCCGACACTATCGGGCAAAGAACTGATTTTCGGTTGCAAATCACAGGACGCCAAAAACGCGCCCATTGCACAAAATGCAATCGCCGAAATAAATTTCACCATAGTCAAATTATATCACAAAAAACATTCAAAATAAAATGTCGGGCATTCTATTTTTTCATAAACAAAATACTGACTTCGAATAATGCCCACATTGGTACGGCCAACAATATTTGTGATACTACATCGGGCGGGGTTAAAATCGCCGCGACTATTACAATTAAAACCAACACATACCGGCGCATCGCCACCGCGCGCGCGCGCGATAAAATTCCGGCACGATTCAACAAGACCAACACCAACGGCAATTGGAATGCGATTCCAAAAACCTTTAACAAACCAATTGCAAATGCAACATAATCGCGCACAGCCGGCATTATAATCGCCGGCACCGGTGCCGATTCGTTCAATTCTATAAAAAATCTAAACACCGTCGGAAACAACAAATAAAAGGCAAATGCCGCGCCAGTCAAAAACAGCAACGGCGACAACACAAAAATTGGCACAATAAAACTGCGTTCATTTTTATGTAATCCCGGTGCGATAAATGCCCACGTCTGGAACAGTGCAAATGGTATCGTCACCATAATAGCAAACAACAATGCCAAAGAAAGTCCAACCATAAGCCCATCGGTAATTCCAACATAAAGCATCTGTGCATCACCCCACACCGCAATCAGTGGCGCGGTTAAAAATTCTTGGATAAACGGCGCAACAAACCAACCGACACCAAAAGATACCAAAAACACGGCAAGTGTCCACAACACGCGCCGGCGCAATTCGGCAAAATGTTGTGCCATTGTCATCTTCATTTCGGGGCCACCTTTTTCCGTGAATTATTCTTCGCCCGCGGTCTTTTAACCGAAATTGTGTCCAACACTTCACGTGTTGTTGTATTCATAATTTCATTTATCGGCTGTTCCAATTCAATTTGTTCTTTGATTTTTTCGGACGCATCGGTAATTTTCCAAACAATCGCACGAATAAATTTAACCAATCGCGCCAACGCACGCGCCACATCTGGCCAATACCGCGCCGGTATTACCAAAATCGCGACCAGTAAAATAACAATAAATTCGGCCCAACTTATTCCAAACATATTTTAATCATAGAAATCATCGCCACCACCGGTGCTAACCGTTTTATGGCGTTGAATTTGAAAATAATTCTTGGCAAAATCTGTCTTCGTTTTCAAATTGTTAAACACAACATCGGTTTTGTTTCCAACCGCATCGATAATTGTCCAAGAATTTAACGAATTATCCTTGCGATTAAATACCATCACCATCGTACCCAAACCTTCACGACCACGCAGGTTCATTTTTAACGCGAATGTCGTTTTACCCTTGGCCGTATCAACGACATTTATGTCGGCCTTTTGCAAATCGATTTTTTTTCGAACCAATATTCCGGCCGGCGTACTGGTTAACGGTACAGTGGTAATTTGATCCAAAGATTTATCGTAAAAATACAAATCGGCACCGTCCGCCATCAACTGAACCGGCAAATTTTTATAATCTAAACGCACACGCCCCGGACGCAACATCGAAAAAGTCCCCTGCTCTTGCTTGCCCTTGTTCGTCTGCACAAAATCACCGGTCAATCCCGTCAGTGAATTCAGATACTTTTCTGCACGTTCAATCAACGCTGTATCAACCGCCGCAAACGCACCACGCGCAAAGACGCACATCAAAAATGCAACAATTATTTTTTTCATTTCACCACCTTTCTAAATAATTCAATCACACGGGCCTTTACATTATCCAACGTATCATACACGACGGCACCCGCGGCAAATTCGTGCCCGCCACCGCCCAATTCAACGGCAATTTTGTCCACGGCCTTGAAACGCCCACGCAAAGACACTCCAATTTGATTCGCCTTTTGCTCCTTTAACAAAACAATATAATCAACCCCGTGAATTTGCGCCAACAAACTTAAAACCGTTTCACCGCGTCCATCCAAATTTCTGTACTGACGATTATTTATAATTGCCAACGCCAACCGATGGCGGAACAAGAATTCTGCATTGGCAACGGCCCCGGCCTCGGTAATAATAGTCTTGCGCGGTTTGTTCGCCAAATCGTTCATTATACGCTGAATAATAACACCTTCATCAACTATTTCACCGGCAATGCGCATAACATTACCATTTTTAACATATTTGAAAAATCCAGTATCGGTAAGTATTGCGGTCATCAACAATTGCAAAACCGAAAAATCATATTTCCAATCGGCCATGCGCATCATCTCGTACACAATTTCGGCCGTGGCGGCGGCGGTATCATCATCCAAACACAACACGCCAACCTTGGCATCATTCAAATGGTGGTCTATTTCTATGATAAAATTTGCCCGATCCATAAATTTCTTTGGTCCACCAATATTACGTTCCACACCATAGTCCATCGCAATTGCCACATCAACCGGCATATTTTCATCAACCTTTTCAAAGAAATGCATTCTGCGACGCAATGGCACTTCGTCCAAATTATCTGGAATATTACCATCATACATGCAAACAACATCTTTGCCATAATTCAATTCTATCAATCGGCCCAATGCCAACACCGAACACAACGCGTCCCCATCGGGATTCTTGTGTGCAAACAGAACTATCTTTTCGGCATTCCGAATTTTTTCATCAAAGATTTTTATCTGGTCTTTTACTATATTCATAATGCGATATCTTCCACCATAATTTGTACACTGGTACGACCGTTATAAGAATTTTCCTTTAACCGCCCCAGTACCATTATTTTAGTATTTATGTTCGCATCGTCCAGTAAAAAATCACCGACCGGCGTACCAACCATATTAAAACCAACAAATTCCAAACGCCCACCCGTCGAAGTCCGAAAATCACCACGAATATGCGCACCACCACGGCCCGTTACCGAACTGCGCGAAACAATCGCACCATGCAAGACAAATATGGGTTCCGGGTTCGATTGTCCGAACGGTTCTAACATATTTATTTTCTTTACCAATTTCATCGTCACGCCACCGGCATCCATTTCTGCATCAACATTTACATCTGTTGCCGGAACATTACCATTTAATTGTGATATAACAGATTGTTCCAAAAATTCACAAAATTCTTGTTCTTTATCAACCGGCAAAGAAAACCCGGCCGCCGCAGAATGTCCACCACCTTCACTTATCAACCCATGCGACAACGCATCATGTACAATCGCACCCAAATTCACCCCGGGTATCGAACGCCCCGACCCATTTATAACCCCATCAACACGCGTAGCCACACATGCCGGCAAATTATATTTATCCTTCAACCGGCCTGCAATAATTCCCATCACACCACCATGCCAATTATCGCCACAAACAAACAGACTGCACCGACCGTTTTTACAACACGCGTCCGCAATCTCTGATGCCTGGTTCATAATGACATTTTGAATACCGATTCTTTCCTGATTCATCGCATCTAACTTTTCGGCCAAATCATGCGCAATCAACGGATTATCCGTCAACAATAAATCCAATGCCGGATTCGCAGAATTCAAACGTCCCGCCGCATTTAACCGCGGTCCCAAGACAAAACCCGCCGTATAAACGGAAACCCGATCAACATGCGCCACATCCATCAACGTCCGCAACCCTAAATTTTGACGCAAATTCAAGACTTTCAATCCCGTCGCAACAAATGCCCGATTCAAATCGACCAATGCCATAGTATCGCAAATCGTACCCAATGCGACGCAATCCAACGACGTCAATAAATTCACACCATTCGCGCGTGCCACCAAATCTGAATCAGACGATTTTTTCAATTCGCGATTCAATGCAACCAAAACCAAAAACGCAACCCCAACCCCCGCCAAATAATCAAGTCCCGAATTATCATCAGAACGCTTTGGATTCACAACCGCATTTGCGTTTGGCAAAGTTTCATCGGGTGAATGATGGTCGGTCACAACAACTTTCATACCCAACGAACGTGCCAATTCAACCTCGGCCAATCCACTTATACCACAATCAACCGTAACAATTAGATTTACACCGGAATCGTACAGTTCACGCACCGCCTCTGGGTTCAGGCCATAACCTTCACCTTCACGCGTTGGTAAATGCCAAACAACATTCGCACCAACATCACGTAAATATTTCACAAAAATGGCGGTTGACGTAACACCATCAACATCATAATCACCATAAATTGCGATTTTTTCACCGGCCCGCACCGATTCGGCAATTATATCGACCGCACGCGCACAATCTTGCAACACAAATGGGTCCGGCATATAATCTTTGATTGTCGGATTCAAAAAGCGCGACACCATATCCGCCGCAATTCCGCGACCAATTAAAATCTTTTGCAACAAATCATCTTCACTGGTGAATGGTGAAATCTCATCATCCGCCACAACCCATGCACGACCCAGCACGGATTTTTCTACTATCTTTCTCAACGTTATACTCTTTGCTTATTATCGTTGCAATTATAATACAAATCTATTCAAATAGCAACGGCAAGATACTGTTCAAAATTTTTCCGGTCGTTGGCACCGCATTCCACGCCGCCGTACGCAATCCAAAAGTTTCTTCTATTCCCTTTGGTTCATCCAACACAACCAATATCGTATATTGCGGTGCGGCCACCGGAAAAATTCCAACAAAAGCGGTCAGATTTCTAAATTTATCTACCTTGCCGTTTATACGTTTTTCCGCAGTTGCGGTCTTACCACCAATTTGAATTCCTGCAATACGCGCCTGCTTTGCACTGGTTTCTTCTGCAATTCTTAACATTACGCCACGCAATCGTGCCGATATATCATCCGCCAAAACACGTTCACCCTGAAGTGGTCCAAAAGCCTTCTTGTGCAGCGTTGGATAAATATAAACGCCACCGTTGGTCATTGAATTTACCGCCAACAATAAATGCATTGGTGTCACAGAAATTCCATGTCCAAAAGATACCGTGGCACGTTCAACCGGCCCCCATTTTCGTGGTACAAGCGGCTTTTCCGTTTTTCCAAATTCTAATTCCAACGGTCGGTCTAAATGTACACGATGGAAGAATTCTTGCTGCGCGCCATCCGGCAAATCCAGTGCTATTTGCACACTGCCCACATTACAAGAATGCAACATTATCTCTTCAACCGACAAATTTGGACGCGGGGGACGAAAACTTCTTATATCACTAATCGTCGCCGCAACACGCCCAAATTTATCACGTATTTTATACGGTTCTTTGACATAATATTCACGCGTAATGCCGTTTTCCATCGCCATCGCCGTATTAAACACCTTAAATATAGATCCCATTTCAAACGTGGCACGCATCGGTTTAAACAACCGATTGGCCAACAAATCAGACGTATAATTTTCCGGGTCAAAATCCGGCAAAGACACCATCGCAATCATTTCACCAGTGCGAGAATTCATCAACATTCCCATCGCACTTTTTGCGTTATACTTTTGCATTGCCGCAGATAATTGCTCATGAAACACCGCCTGGATCCGTGAATCCAATGACAATTGCAATGGTTCACTGTTATCAGACAAATATTCATCATACGTACGTTCCACACCTTCCAACCCATGCAGGTCATTTCCCACAAACCCGATTATGTGAGAAAACAAACGACGTTTTGGATACCGACGTTCTTGGACTGATTCTACCTCTAATCCCAATATTTTCGCATTCAGAACTTTCTCGCGTTGCGAATCGGTTGCATACTTTTTTATATACGCACCACGCCCTGATTTAATCATAGCCAAAACATTCGGCACTGAATATTCACCCGGGAACAATTCATGCACGAATGCTGCAACCGCATCTGCATCCTGAACCTGGCGCGGACGCAACACAATATGACCCGACATAATATTTTTCGCCAATATATCGCCATTTCTGTCCACAATATCGGCACGATTTACAATCCACACCCCGGATCCGGCACCCGGCCGGCTACGATTCGTTCCTTGGATTGCAAATTGAAACGTACGGGCGGCAAAAACCACAAATGCCGCTGCAAACAATCCATACACAAGCCGCAACCTCCGATGTCCCGTGGCATTACCACCGGCACCCAAGAAACCATGTTTTATTATATCCTTTCCTACTTCAAACATTTTACTTGGATTCTATCCTATCAGGTAAATTTCCAATTTCAACAGATTTATGAAAACTTACAACTTCGGCATTTGGCACCGCACTTGACACCAAATTTCGCAATATCTCGGGCCGAACATAAGACGCAAAATTCGCACTGGCCACCGCAATTTTTTGTTGTGTTTCGACAATTTGTCGCCGCACACTTTTTCGTGCATCATTTTGCACGCGATAGCATACCTGTAATGCGACGGTCATAATTCCGACAATGACCAACATTACAATTCCAATATGAAACATTTTTTCGTCTTCGTTCATTTCTTTATTCCGCATAAAACCTTACCGTTTTGCATTGTATCATAAATTTTTCAAAAAACGAATCATAGAATTTACGCCATTCAAACGCGCCGCACCAATGTTTATATTCATCTCTGAAAACCATGAATCCAATGGCATTTTTCGAATCTCGTCGGGCGATTTACCATCAACCATAGACAAAATAATCGCAACAATTCCACGCACGATTGCCGAATCGGCCACACCATAAAAATTATTTCCGCGGCGACAAATCTGAACAAACGAAGTGCACCCCAAAATCTCGTGACATTCGGCATCCGCGGGTACCGGCACCAAAGATTTACCAATATCCATAACGGCCTCTAATTTTTCAACCGGATTATCTATCATTCCCAATAAATTTTTTATTTGTTCAAAATTCATTTTCACCAACCACTGTTTGTCAAATCCAATTCGACACGCGCGGCATCAGACATACGCGACAAATCCCATGCCGGTTCCCAAACCAAATCAACATGCACAGGCATCGGTGCAACAACATTTGATACCGCACTTTTTACCTGGGCCAAGATGTCTTCCATCATTGGGCATGTCGGACTTGTAAAGGTCATCTTTATATTTACCGATTCATCCGATATATCTATATCATAAACCAAACCCATATCCCAAATATTCACGGGAATTTCGGGGTCATACACCGTCTTCAACGCCACAACAATATCATCACGCGTAAATTTCATTTTACTATATCCCTTATCGCCGCCACAAATTCTGCGACATCCGCCACAGTATTAGAGGCACCAACCGACATACGTACCGACCCGGCCACACCCATCGCACGATGAATCCACGACGCGCACATATTTCCAACCCGCACACAAATATTTCGTGCGCCCAACATCACACCAACATCCAACGGATGCATACCATCAATATTGAAACTTAAAATCGCCGCATCACTCGTGGTCAGAATTTTTACACACGGCATTACGGACAATTCATCATATGCATATTTTATCAAACCACGATTTGGCCGATTCGATTCTAAATAATCTATCGCCGGTGCCAATCCCGCAATCTGGGCCAATGGCAATGTGCCCGCCTCCCACTTTTCGGGAGCCGATGCCGCCACCCAACAAGACCGCGTATCATTTTCATACGTGCACGCACCATTTGATGCATTTTTTGCAACGTCTATGTCCCCAACGGACAATACCATTCCGCCACCAAATTTATCGGGAAAATATTTTTCCGAATCGCGAATATATAAAATTCCAACACCCGTATCCGCCCCAATCTTGTGCCCTGAAAAGACCAAGAAATCTGTATCCCATTTTTTCACATCTATCTTTTCATGCACAACATATTGCGATGCATCAACAACCGTAACAACATTCGGATTTTTCCGTCTGGCGGTTGAAATAATTTTTTCAACATCCTGCGCACGCCCCAAGACATTGGACATCGCGGTTATAACCAAAAAATCCACCTTTGGAACAGAATCGATTTTAATATCAAAATTTTCATTCAATTCGCACACAAACATTTTTCGAATCATGCCACGATGCAACAATTCTTCCCATGGCAAACGTGCCGAATGATGGTCCAAATCAGACACGGCAAATGTCGACATTTGCGCATACCATGGCTGACGCGAAATAATATTCACAATTCGATTCAACCCATCTGTGGCACCCGCGGTAAAGACAACTTGATTCGGATTTGCATTTATAAAGTCCGCCACCCGCGCCCGCGTGCGCGCAACCATATCATCAACCGCCGCCGCACGGGCACAAACCCCACGGCCTGAATTCGCATAATGATTTGTCATAAAATCGGCCTCGGTCCGAATCACGGTTTCGGGTTTAAGTGCAGTCGCGGCCGAATCTAAATATATGATTTTATTCATTTTGTTATTTCTCTTGCATTTTGTTTGAATTATAATACACTTGTGCAAAATATCAACATACAGAAGGAGAAAAATATGGCGATACAACACGCGACAGATACCAATTTCACAGATTTAACGGCGCATGGATTAACCTTGGTCGATTTTTGGGCACCATGGTGCGGTCCGTGCCGTATGTTCGGCCCTATATTCGAGGCAACGTCCGAAACAATGCCCGATGTGAACTTTGTTAAATTTGAAGTCAACGATGAAAACAGACGCACACCGGCAAAATATGGTATTCGCGGAATCCCAAGTGTGTTGGCATTCAAAAACGGCGAATTGGTAGAGGCACGCAGTGGCCTTATGGACCAAGAAACATTAACAGATTGGATTATGGAATTAAAAGGTTAAAAAATGGCAAAACAAGACTATAAAACTATTGAACTGGCCCCGAAATACGTCCCAAAAAAATCCGAACCATATATGTGTCCGGAACATTTGGCATACTTTTACCAACTGCTTAGTGCGCAACGGGACGAAATTATGCATCAAAATGCATCGGCATTGAATTCTATCAGTGTGGCGAACAAAACAAATGCGAATATCACGGGTGATGATTCGGATATCGCGGTTGCCGAACAAGAAAACACTATGACATTGCGTATGGCGGAACGCGATAACAAATTATTGGTCAAAATAAATAATGCATTGGAACGCATTGAAAAGGGAACATTTGGATACAGTGTTATATCGGGCGATGAAATCGGCCTGTCGCGAATGCTGGCACGACCATTGGCCACAATGACCATCGAAGAACAAGAAGAACACGAAAAGAAAGAATTATAAGAAATGGCGGTAAAAACCGCCATTTTTATTTCTTTTTAACAACCCGACGTTTGGGTCCCGGCTTTTTGGCCGGCGTTTTCTTCACCGGTTCATTTTTTGATTCGGATTTTTTATCGTCATCTTTTTTCATTTCTTTTTTGAATGTGTTGATACCATTGGCAAGGTTCTTCATCATTGTCGGAATCTTGGCATGTCCGAACAAAATCACCAACAGCAAAATGATAACCAGAATTTCCATCCAACCGAGTCTTCCAAACATTTTTATCTCCTTTTACCTTGTCACGGCCCCACTTTGTGGGGACGGATAACCACTATTTTGCTACATAGCAATCCAAACCATCGGATTTTGCATTACGACAGAACCCATTCGCATCACCCGACGTTGCAAATGCCACACGCAGACGATACGTTGTCGACCCATTCGGCAACACCGCCGCCAAAATCACGAATTGTTTACCATTGAACAAATTCGCATGTCCACTGCGGATTTTCCGTTCCGCCGATTCGGCCGCGCTACGTGTACTATACGAACCGAATTGCACGTACCAACCACCATTTGAAACCTTTTGGGTTGCGGGCTTTGGTGCCGGTTTCGGCTTGGTCGGTGTCTTCACCTGTTTCGGTGCCGGCGCACGAATCGGTTTCGGTGCCGCACTTTCACGTGCCGGATTAAACGTCACATCCTTGCGGTCCTGAATCACGCGCACAGAATCTTGGGGTACGGGTGCCGCAACCGGTTGTGGCATCGGGGCCGGTTCTGGCCGAACCACCGGCATTGGCGCGGGGGCCGGCATCGGCGTTGGATGCGCAGTCGGCGCGGGCACAGGCACAACCTGAATCGGTGCAGGTTCCGCGACAGGGGCGGGTTCCGGCACAACATCAACCGCACGTTCACCAACAACAATCGGTTCACCCAAATCCACGTCTATGGATGACGAAGAATTACTGCCCACCACGCGGATAATAATAAACACCGCCAAAACAATTATGGCCAAACCAATTCCCATAAGTAACCATGGCCGGTGCGGACGTGGCGCAACAAAAGGCGCCGCATCGGGCAAATTATCATCGACCGATGTATCGGCATCATCCAAATCCAACAGGTCTAAATTTTCATCTTTATCCATTATAACTCTCCCTTCTATAATGAGATATTATACCATAAAAATATTATATCACAAATTTATTTTGATGGGCGCGCACCAAAATTCGGCGGCACAATCAGTTTATGATTTTGTTCTACGATTGGTTCGGTTTCGCAAGTCCCACCACAACCCGCCAACACCATCGGCGCCAACATTGCAATAATCAAAATTATTTTTTTCATATGTTCTCCTTTTCTTATTGTGTCTGGCGATTGAAATCGCCAGACATCATTATACCACTAAAGTGGCAGTTTAACCGCATTTTTCATTTGTTCAACAAAATCTGACAGCGCAACCGTTTCTTGTTTTTCAATTCCAAGTTTACGTAAAGTAACCGTTTTATCCACCGATTCTTTTTCACCAACAACAGCGATAATCGGCGTTTTAGCCAACGATAATTCACGAATCTTGTAATTGACCTTTTCATCACGCAAATCTGCACGTGCATAGATACCAGCATTGCGCAAATCAGAAACAACCGCTTCTGCATATTCACGATATTTTTCGGAAATTGGCACAACCACAACGGGTTCCGGGGACAGCCAAAGTGGCAAATTACCACCCGTCGATTCCAACAACACCCCCATAAACCGTTCAATAGACCCCAACAATGCACGATGTAACATAATCGGACGATGCTTTTCGCCGTCTTCGCCAACGTAAGACAAATCGAAACGTTCCGGCAAATTCATATCCAATTGAACCGTACCACATTGCCATACGCGCCCCATAGAATCTTTCAGATAGTTATCTATTTTAGGTCCATAGAACGCCGCGTCATTTTCCGCGATTTCATATTCGATACCGTTTGCATCCAACGCATGCTTTAATGCGCCTTCGGCCTTGTCCCAAACTTCATCAGAACCGATACGAAATTCGGACAACGGACGTGTCGCCAACTTCATAGATATTTTATCAAAACCGAATTTTGCATATATATCTTTGATGAAACGCAATACCTTTACAACTTCATCTTCCAATTGGTCTTCGGTACAAAATATGTGCGCATCATCTTGGGTAAATTCACGCACACGCATCAGCCCCGACAAACCGCCTGCGGCCTCGTACCGGCAAACCTTGCCAAATTCTGCCAAATACATTGGCAAATCTTTATACGATTTGATACCTTGGCCAAAAACCAACATTCCACCCGGACAAGACATCGGCTTCACACAAAACACTTTGCCATCTTGGGTTGTTCCCGAATAATTGTGCGCGCCATATTTGGCCCAATGCCCCGACCGTTCCCACAGGCACCGATCCATAATTGACGGTGTTGATATTTCAAAATAACCGGCACGTTCCTGGCGCATACGCAGATAGTCAATCATACGACGATAAATCTTGAATCCTTTGTCATGCCAAAACACCGCCCCCGGCGCATATTCCGGTTCAAAATGGAACAGATCCATATCTTTACCAAGTTTGCGATTATCGCGCGCCGCGGCCTCTTCCATCATTTTCAGGTGGGCGTCCAACGCATCTTTATTTTCGAACGCATCAACATAGATACGTTGCAACATTTTGTTTTTCGCATCGCCCTTCCAATACGCACCGGCAACAGTCCGAATTTTAAACCCATCGCGTGGCAAATCTTTACTTGATTCCACATGTGGCCCGCGACACAGGTCGGTAAAATCGCGAAAAGTATAAATCGACAACTTTTCACCGGCGGCATCATATTCATTCAGCCATTCCATTTTATACGGTTGGTCGGCAAAGATTTTCTTTGCTTCATCCAAATCAACAATCCGCTGTTCAAAACGACCATTAGATTTGATTAAATCGCGCATTTCTTTTTCGATTTTTTCAAAATCTTCTTCGGAAAAACGATAATCGGTATCAAAGTCATAATAGAACCCGTTTTCAATCGCCGGACCACCCGCAAATTTAACATCCGGGTGTAATTTTTGCACTGCAGCGGCCATAACGTGCGCCAACGAGTGCCGAATCATTTCAATAGGATAAGACATAATAAAATTCCTTTTATTGTTTATTATTTTTTTGAACTGTTTGATTATATAAACGCGCCATAAAAAACGCAAATAGAAATTACCGCACCCCAAACGGGGTCGTAGTAGTCGTGGTTGCAAAGATAAAACCAAAACGTTTCATATCCTGCATTATATAACCACCGAATCGAAAAGTCCACATATTTTTACTGTTTTTTACTGTACACCCAGAACTGCGCCGTACAGAACCGCAAAGAAAAAACAAACACTGCCGCCAATTACAAACATATGCCATATTGCATGCGAAAACTTTAACCGCCGCCACAGGTAGAATATAACACCAATCGTATATTACAATCCGCCCGCCAAAATAAACCACAGCCCACGCACCGGAATATTCCGCAACATTGCCGGCAATATAAATAATAATGTCCACCCCATAATTAAATACAATGCAACGACCCACTTTGGTTGCTGACGCGGATTACGAATTTTCGTAATTGCACCAAAAATCACAATCGCCCACAATATTCCAAAAACCGTCCACCCAAGTCCCCCACGCAGATTTACAAGCAGAAAAGGAGTATACGTTCCGGCAATCAAGGCATAGATGGCGACACTGTCCCATACCTCGAAAAAACATTCGCTTTTGCGACCGATTGTTATGTGGCACATTGTAGAACCGAAATAAAGTGTGAACATTGTCACACCAAAAATTGCACACGAAACAACAGACCACGCATTCCCATAAATTGCCGCAAAGACAACCAATAATGAAAGTCCCGCAATTGCAAGCCCAATGCCAATTCCATGCGTCAAAACATTCATCACTTCTTCGCCACGCGTTGACCGCCGTTCCCACCGAAACAGCCCCGTCGCCCGCAACACACGAAGCAAACGCGATGCGTGTTGATCACCACGCACATGTCTCAATCGACTCCTAACAATCTTATGCGTTTTTGTCATTTTTTTTCACCATTTCAAAATCACAAAGTTTTATCGGTTCAACTTTCACATCGGAAAAATCGCCCCGCATATTTTTAATTTTGGTTATATATTCCGGTTTTCCCATCATATCTTCCAAGGCCAATTGCTGTTGAGCATAATGCCCTGTTCCAAATATACAAAACACCGTATCATATTTATTTAACGCCGTGGCAATATTTTGAACCATAAATGTATCACGACCATATTTATCAAATTCCGCATGTAATTTTTCCAATTCGTTTCCATGCGCATCTGGAATTGTATTTCTTAACAGATTATCAAGAAAATCGACATCTATCTTTTCATTTGGCGCCAAAGAACGCAAAACCTCAATATTTTGGGCATCGGATAAATCCGCAAACACCACGGGTGTATCGTGCTTTTTCGCGACCACAGCCGCATAGGCCAGTGTATTAGCCTGGATACCATGTGATCCCATTTTACGTTCGTACCCATCGTTTTCCATTTCTGTAAGCAACACCTCTGGCTTATAACCGAAATCATTGGCAAAACACATATCAACCATATCAAATGATTCATTATAACTATGCTTATCCCCCATATAAACCAATGTTTTATTTCTCCGTTTAAACACCGCGACAAAGGGCCTCCTAACCGGCATTTTCTTTATATCGCCCCACATACGAATCAAATCGAAATTTGGTTTAAATTGCATTTTTTATCCTTTTAATAACTCTATCTGCGCCCATTACTTGCATTATGGAATAAAGGTCCGGTGTGTTTGTACGCCCAGACATCGCCACACGCAAATTCATTGCAACATCACCATTTTTAAGTCCCAACTTTTCGGCAATTGCAACAATTTTATTCCACCACGTATCTTTGTCATCCGATGCATCAAAAGTTTCCAAGAACGACCGCAACACATCAGAATTAAATTTATACTCTGACGACGGCACAAACAATTCGTCCCAGAAGAATTCTTCGATCTCTAATGTCTGTTTCCAAGTAATAAAATCTTTGCGTATGCGTTTTGGGTTATCACGTTCAATGGCCAAAACACGGGTCAGATAGTCGGTATCACGAACCAGCATCTTTTGTTTTTCATCGCCATATTCATTTGCCCAATCCACAACCCTTCGCACCAAATCGGGAACCGACATTGCGCCAATATATTCACGTGCCCACCATTCCAATTTCTTCATATCGAACAATGCACCCGACATAGGAATTTTTTTCGGTTTCATTTCATATTCCCAGAAATTTTTGACGGCACCTTTTAACTTTGCCTCTTCATACCCCGACGCTAAAATATTCCCAAGGTATTCAACAACCGCACTAATTGGCCAACCTTCTTGCATAAAGAACGCAACATTACATTCCGGATCTTTACGCTTTGACATCTTACGCTGTTTGCCGGTTTCCGCATCAATCTTGTCCAATGTCGCGGTATGAATATAATTTGGCAATTGCCATTCCATCATTCGAAACATTTGAATATGTAATGCAACCGTTCCAAAATATTCTTCACCACGAACAACATGTGTCACACGCATAAAATGGTCATCGCACAAATGTGCGAAATGATATGTTGGCAACCGGTCGGTTGATTTAATCAAAACGATATCTTCATTATTTTCCGGAACCGAAATAGAACCACGAACCGTGTCTTTGAAAATAATACGTTTGTTCACATCACCCATCGAATACAAACGAATCGTTGGGATTTCGCCGTTGTCCAAATGTTTTACAATTTCATCCGCACCGATATCACGGTCACGCGCAAATTCGCCATAAATTCCCGTTGCAAAACCGGCGGCCTTTTGTTTTTCACGAATTTCATCCATCTCGGATTGGGTCAGGAAACACGGATACGCACGCCCCGTTCGCAATAATTCCCCCGCAACCGAATGATAAATGTCTTTGCGTTGCGACTGGTAATACGGGCCATACTTTTCATCATTATTATACATAATGCCAAATTTCGCCAAAGAATCTATTACAATACCAACCGCTTCTTTAATTTCGCGTTTCGTATCTGTATCTTCTATACGCAACATAAAGATACCATTCGACTGTTGCGCCAATTTGTAGTCAATCAAAGCACTATACAGATTCCCAAGGTGCATAAATCCCGTCGGACTTGGGGCGAATCGGGTAACCATAGCACCCGCCGGCAAATTACGTGGCGGGAATTTTTCCTCTAATTCTGCAAGCGTATATTTTGGTGCGCCACCCAAAACACGCGCAATTAAATCTTCTGTTAGACCTTGTCTCATAATCAAATCCTTGTTTTTTGAATATTTGCATTTTATACTAATATTATGGAAAAACAAGAAATAAGAACATTTGGTCGCCGACACGGCAAAAAATTATCTGCACGCAAAAATTTGCTGATGGAAAATGTATTGCCAAAAATCGCCCCGACCGAATCGGAAAATATCGACATATTGGAAATTGGATTTGGTGCCGGCGAACACGTCCGCGAATTGGCATTACAACACCCAAACCAAATTATTATGGGTGCCGAACCATTTGAAAATGGCGTTGCCGCCCTGCTCTCGGCCATTTGCGACACCGATAATAATATAAAAGACGAATATAAAAACATTCGTGTTTGGCCGGATGATGTGCGTTTGATTTTATCCAAAAACAAATTTCAATTTAACGAAATCTGGGTTCTGCATCCGGACCCATGGCCAAAGGCGCGACATGAGAAACGTCGACTTCTGTCCGCCGAATTTTTGAATTTATTGGGAACGAACCTGGCCATGGATGGCAAGATTATTATTGGTACCGACCATTGGGAATATTTTGATTGGATTTTAAATCAGGTTAAAAATACTAACCTTGGCCAAAACGATTCTGATGTGGAAACAATAAAAACAAGATATCAACAAAAAAATATGGCGCACACAACCGAACCCAAATATATAGCTCTATCGGTCAATCATACGAAAGACACGCAACCGATTCGATAATTCCGGCTTTATCTTTGCAACAAGGCGTATAACCTGACTAACACGCATCATATTTTTCCCAAACATAATGTGCAAATCACAATCAATATTCCAATGATTCAACATATCAAATACACGCCCAACAAAATCGGACTTTGTGTTAAATGTATCAGAATTCGCAACCAATAACAACGAATCGATTCGAATTTTTTTCAAATT
>JAGCET010000011.1 GCA_017650505.1 Alphaproteobacteria bacterium | reverse complement strand
TTTTTTCCGGCGGTTTTCGTTTTATGCTTGTGTTTGTTTTTTTATGTTTGCTATAATTGCGACGGATTGATTGAAGTGTCGATTCGGAAGTTTTGTTGTATGGGGGAAAAATGAAACGTTTTTTGGGTGTTTTAGTGTTATGTGTCGGCATATTTGTCGGCGTGTCTGCGTACGCAGATTGCGCATCGAACGAATTTGCATACACCGACCCAAACACCAATACAACGACATGCATTACATCAAAGTTTCAGGTGACAACGACGGCATTAGAGGCTGACGATGATTTTTATTTCTCTATGGGTGCGGCGGGAACTTTTTATGTTGATTGGGGTGATGGCACGGTTGAAAAAATTGAGCGTGCCGATGCAGATTATGGCGAAACTTATGACCACGTTTATGAGAATTCTGGTACATATAATATTCAATTCGGTGGCCTTGCGACAGACTATTATGTCGAAAGTGGAGAAGGATATTATTACCAACCCGCGGCGATTTCTTTTAGTGGTAATTATTTGGTTGCATCCGTATCGGGGTCTTTATCGGCATTGTTTCCGGTTATAAATGGTTCATCACCGTCGTTTGAGAGTACGTTTCAGAGTTGTTCTAATTTGACCAGTGTGGCCGGGAATATGTTTAGTGGACTTGGTACCACGCCGAGGATGTTTTATTACACGTTTGCTGAAAGTGGTATAACATCTATACCGCAGGGCCTGTTTGCGGGTATTGTTGGTTCGACACAACCAGACCTTTTTAATATGACATTTTATGCGTGTTCGGATTTAACCGGTGCAATTCCGTCGGGGCTGTTCCCCGCTGGTATTACCGGTGCACCGGCGGCCAATATGTTTAATTATACTTTTGGTGAAAATTACAATATGCCTTGTAGTATTCCCGCGGATTTGTTTTCCGGAATTTCCGGTGCGGTTGGTGGGACAGATTCGTACGGTTATACTAATGGTGAGAATACTTGGAGTGGAACATTTTATTATTTTTGTTCCAATGCAAGTTCGACAACTTTTATTCCGTCGACATTGTTCGCAAATATTACGGGGGATATTGGTAGTGTTTCTACGTTTTCCGGTGTATTTGATGGTTCTGGTTTGGCGACAAGTTGTCCGACGGGGTATCACCGGTGGGCGACCGTTGCCGAAAATTATTTTGATGGTCATGTGTCATGTGTTGCCGATTCTGTGGCCGTTCAGACGTTTGCTATTACGCTAAATGATAATGGTGGTTCGGGTGGTTCGGGTACGGTATATGAACGTTTTGATTCTGATTGGTCATTAAGTCAAAATGGTTCGGCCATTACGTCGGTGGCGGTGCCGACACGTTCGGGGTATGCATTTAGTGGTTATTGGACCGAGACAAGCTCTGGAACCCGGGTTATCGGTTCGGATGGTGCTTTACCGGATAATACCTATTTCATAAATGATGGGACACTGTATGCCCAATGGGTTCCTGTTTATACGATAACATTGAATGATAATGGTGGTTCAGGTGGTTCCGGAGCAGTATATGAACGATACGGTGTTGGTTGGTCGTTTGCTGTGGATGGTAATGCAGTTACATCGGTGAGTATACCAACGCACCCAGATGGTTTAGTATTTAATGGATATTGGACCGCAACGACTGGTGGAACCATGGTTATTAACAGTAATGGTAGATTGCCAAGCAATACTTATTTTAACAGTGACCAAATACTATATGCACAGTGGATTGGTCAGCGTTATACGATAACGTTGAATGATAACGGTGGTTCGGGCGGTTCTGGGACAGTGTACGAAAGATATGGAGTCGATTGGTCGTTTGCTGTGAATGGCAGTGCAGTTACATCGGTGAGCATACCAACGCACCCAGGTGGTTTGACTTTTAATGGGTATTGGACTGCTGCGGTGAATGGGGTGCGTGTAATTGGTTCTAATGGGGTTTTGCCATCGCCACATTTAACCAATCAGACATTGTATGCTCAGTGGATCGAGCAATCAAGTTCTGTATTTTGGATTGAAACCACAAATTTGTCTGCTGGTGCTAGATTTGAATTTGGAATGACAGCAGCGGGAACTTTTTACGTTGATTGGGGTGATGGTACAGTAGACACCATTACGCGCAGTAATGTTTCCTTTTTAAAATATTCGCATACGTATACGGAACCAGGTGTGTATAATATAGGTTTTTCTGGTCGTGCAACCAATTATAGTGGTGGTCCTCAGGATATGAGTATAATGTTTGGATTGTCGGGGAGTGATAATTCAAGAACAGTGAATGCCAGGAATTTTATCGGGAAAATTTATGGCTCTTTGGGTGCAATTTTTCCGACAATTGGGAGCAAGTCTCCTGTTTTTCTTGATACATTTCGTGGTTGTAGTAATTTGACAGGGCGAATTCCAGCGGATTTATTCGGGGGCATAACAAAGCCAGTAGAAGGTATGTTCATGCGGACTTTTTCTGGATGCAGTGGATTAACAGGTGAAATCCCGGCCAGTTTGTTTGCGGACTTGGATGGAAATATTCAAATGAATATGTTCAATAGCACTTTTGTAGGATGCAGTGGGTTAACAGGTGAAATTCCGAGCGGATTGTTTGGAAATATACGTGGCCCGATGCAAGATGCCGCATTCCCTGCGACTTTCTCCAACTGTACAAATTTATCATGTAAAATACCATCGAATTTATTTGCGAGTTTTACCGGAACTGCGAGCGGTACAAGTTTTTATAGAACGTTTTATAATTTTTGTTCTAATCATGCTGATCAGCATGCTTTTGTCCCTGTAGATTTATTTGATTCAACCAGAATGACAAATGGAGGTGGATTGTCTGGTATTTTTCAAGATTCGGGTTTGTCAAGGTCTTGTCCATGCGGAACACATCAGTATATAACCGGGTTCGAAAGTTCTTGGTCGGGCAGGGTTGCGTGTGAGGTCGGGTTAAAGGATGGTACGAATGGTACGCCGATCGAGCATTGGTACAATGGGCATTGCAGTGTGGAGTGTGGCGCCGGGTTTACGAGATTAAAAACTTCAACTGGATTGAGTTTTGTCGCGTTGGCCGAGAATGTCAGTGCACCATCACCAGCATTGCATGTTAGGAACGATGCCAATGGCATGATTTGTTATATCCCGGTGGAGCAGGGGACGGGTTCATTCAATGTCACCAAAGAAATCGGTAATAATACGGTTGTTTATCATGCGGTAAATCCAGATGATACACCGCCCGTTGGATTCACTGGCCAACCCTAATAAAATGTGATTTTTTATGCGGCTTTTTTGATGCCAGTTTTGATGTTGCGAACATATTTGCGCAGTTCATCGATTGAAACCAGTGTGCCGTCGCGTTTTTCTGCGGACCAATAATCCCAACCATTATAACTTGTACAATGTTGGATGCGCGCCGCCATGACGTGAATGGATGCTTTGCCATATAAACTGTGTACCAAGTTCCCGTCCGATGCAATCATAACGCGTTCGCCACGTGGACTGACCAATGTTTGGCCGATGTACAACAGACCGCCTTCGATAAGTTCTTTGAATGCAACCCGAATTTCTTCGCGTTTGGGTTTGGAAACCTCTATATCCGATAAATCGCGTGGCACAATGTTTGCAACGCGTTCACGTGCGGCCGTAACATAGGATTCTTCGCGGTCAATTCCAATGAATTTGCGCCCCAATTCTCGCGCGGCTGCCGCCGTAGTGCCCGAACCAACAAATGGGTCCAAAATAATGTCGCCCGGTTTCGTGGATGCCAAAATTATGCGACGCAATAAATCCATTGGTTTTTGTGTGTTGTGCAAACTTTTCCCGTTGGGGCCTTTTAAACGTTCTTCGCCAAGGCATATATTTATTTCCCAATCGGAACGCATCTGTTTGCCACCATTTAATTTTTTCATGGTTTCGTAATTGAAGGTGTATTTCCCGGTCTTGGTCGGGGTTGCCCATATAAGCGTTTCATGTGCATTCGTAAAACGCGTGCCACGGAAATTCGGCATAGGATTCGTTTTGACCCAAACAATGTCGTTCAAAATCCAAAAACCTTGCTCTTGTAAAATTGCGCCGACCTGGAAAATATTATGGTATGAACCAATCGTCCACATTGCACCATCGGGCTTTAAAATGCGTTTGCATTCCGCCAACCATTCGCGCGAAAATTTGTTGTATTCTGCGGGAGAATCGAACGCATCCCAATTATCGCGAACTGCACGCGCGGCCGTTTGATCTTCGGGGCGATAAAGAGTCTTTTGTCCCAATTGCAAATTATATGGCGGGTCGGCAAACACTGCGTCAATTGAACCATCGGGAACACCGCGCATTATTTCAATGCAATCACCAAGTAAAATTTGATTTAGGTACTTTTCCATTCTCTCTCTCGTGGGGTACGCGTAATTATACCATATTTTTATGTGAAAAATTTGCGTGTTCGGTGCGGAAAGATAAAAAAAAGTCTTGATTTTTATAAAAATTGTAATTTTTTGAAAATAAATTTACTTTACAGGCGACGAATAGATTGCTAAATTATGTGTCATGAGATGCCCGTACTGTAATTATGCCGACAGCCGTGTCGCAGATTCCCGGCCGGATATGGAGAGTGGAACAATTCGCCGCCGGCGTGTCTGTAATCAATGTGGTGCCAAATTTACAACCGTTGAACGCGTGCAAATGCGTGATTTGGTCGTGCGCAAAAACAGTGGTAAAACCGAACCTTTTGATCGTGATAAACTGCGTCGCAGTATTAAATTGGCCTGTCATAATCGCGAAGTTGGGGACGAACAGATTGAACGGTTGGTTGCGTCGATTCAACGGCGTTTGGAAACAGAAGTTGCCGATGATATGGTAACGAGTGTACAAATCGGCGAAATGGTTTCTGATTCGTTGTTAAATTTAGACCCGATTGCGTTCGTGCGGTTTGTGTCGGTCTATCGTAAGTTTTCCAAGATTTCTGATTTCAAAAAGATTATCGATACTATTCCCGAAGTGACGGACGAGACGATAGTGTGCAAATTACCAAAAACCACCTTGTTTTGATGGAACGCGTTATGAAGAAAATAATTGCCTTCGTTTTTTTGTGTGTTTTGTCGTGTGCCGCGCATGCTTTGCCGGTTTTGGATGTCCTGTCGGATGTGGATGAAAGTTTGTATTCACAAATCTTTGTGTTGCAAGATTCAGAAAAATTTGCGGTCGCAGAAAAGTTGCAACGTCAATTGTCGGACCCGATTTTAATGAACGAAGTTCTGTATCAACGGTATTTTTCCAAAAACTATCATACCAAGGGGTCCGAGGTTAAGGCATGGATGGATAAATATTCTGATATGCCGGGGGCGGCGCGTGTGGAGAAATTGGCGAAATTGAAAAAGACCAAGGTAAAGTCTGCAAATGTGCCAAGTATGTTGACCGGAGGGCGGTCGATTGAAACGGCGCAATCTGAAACATGGACGGAAAAACAATATTCGGGTTCGGCCGACAAGAAAATTACCAAATTCAAAAAGGCTATTCGCAGTGGCAGTACCAAGACCGCACGTACAATATTGGAAGATAAATCGTTTAAGCGTAAATTGAACGAATCGGATTATGGGCGGCTTGCGGGGCGGTTGGCATATGTGTATTACACAAATGGTGAATACGAATTGGCAAAGAAATGGGGCTTTGTTGCGTCTGATGCGGATTCTGAATATGGATTGTGGACAATGGGGTTGTTGTATTTCAAAGAAGAAAAATATAAAGAGAGCGAGAAATATTTTGGAAAAATCTTGGAATTGAGTCAGATAAACAATGCCCGCAAGACCGAGGCCGCTTTTTGGGCTGGACGTGCCGCAGATATGCGTGGCGAATCGTCGCGCGCACGTGATTATTGGAAAATTGCGGCGGCGCACCCAATGGCGTTCTATGGGGCGTTGGCGGCGACGATGATGGGGAATGTGCCGGAATATGAATTTTTTGAACAAGAAATGTCGGACGAAGATGTTGATGAACTGCGTCGCGATAAATACGGAAAAATTGCGTTGGCACTGTTACAGGTAAATCGGCGCGACCGTGCCCAAGAATATCTGAAATATATGATAACACCGCACGTGTCAGACCGCAGTTTGCATGCGATAAATTCTGTGGCGACAAAATATGGAATGCCACGTGTTGCAATTCAGGCATCGGGGGTCATTCGTGATCGTGGAATTTTGGAAATCGATGAAGATGTTATCTATACGGCCCAATATCCGTTACCGGATTGGGAACCGATGGGTGGGTGGTCGATTGACCGGGCGTTGTTGTTGGCAATTACGAAACAGGAAAGTGGGTTCCGAACCGGGGCCAAATCGGGTGCGGGTGCCAAGGGGGTAATGCAACTTATGCCCGGTACCGCAAAGCGTGTTGCGCGTGCGAACAAGGTTAAGATGTCCGACATTGATATGTCGAATCCGGAACACAATATGTTTTTGGGACAACAGCATATTGTGGATTTGTTGGGGCATCCGAATGTGAATAATAATATAATAAAAATGTTGGCGGCGTATAATGCGGGTATGGGGTCGGTTGTAAAGTTTGAAAAGTCTTTTTCCACCGACGACCCGTTGTTGTATATTGAAAGTTTCCCGGCGTATGAAACGCGTGGGTATATCAAGCGGGTAATGGCGAATTTGTGGCTGTATCGCGCGCGGTTGGGCCAGCCGTTGACGACACTGAAAGTTTTGGCGGATTCTGAATGGCCGTTGTACGACAGCCAGGATGAGTACGTGCGGACCGATGATATTCCGTATTCGATATAGCGTGATGCGATGGTTGTAAATGCTGATTTTTCCATTGAAAATACGGTTGGATATAATTTTATCGCCGGCGTGGACGAGGCCGGCCGCGGCCCGCTGTGTGGTCCGGTTGTGGCGGCGGCGGTAATTTTCCCAAATCGTGATATTGAAATTCCGGTGGTAATCAGGGATTCTAAAAAAATGTCGGCAGCCCAGCGGGCGGTCGCATACGGTTGGATAACACGGAGTACAATATGGGCGACCGGCGAATGCAGCCCGGCCGAGATAGATGAATTAAATATATTGTGGGCGTCGATGCGTGCGATGGAACGGGCGGTTTTGGGCCTTTCGCGCGCGCCCGATATGTGTTTAATTGACGGAAATCGTGTGCCCGCGGGACTGGCCGGGCGGGCGATTGTAAAGGGGGATGCAAAATCACTGTCTATTGCGGCGGCATCGATTGTGGCAAAGGAAACGCGTGATAAAATTATGCGGGACCTGTCGATCCAATTCCCCGAATATGGTTGGAATAAAAATGCGGGATACCCAACCGCGGAACATTTGGCGGCAATTGAAAAGTATGGTATAACACCGCACCATCGCCGGACATTCGGTCCGGTGAAAAAAGTCCTTGAAATCCGCGAAAAATCTTGACTTTTTGTCCAAAAAGTGTAGGATAGTCGTGACTTAAAACAAAGGTGGTAGAGCTATGTCGGATACTTTTTCACAAATAATTGAAAAATTGGATGCCGCAAGGCCGACATTATATTTCACACCGGATGAAGACGGTGGTGGTGATCGACATGTCCGCTATGGTTTTTATGAAATTAAAGATTGTTCTTTGGGTCCGGTTATGTTGCATTTTACCGAAGAGGTATGGCACGGTGGTATCTTGCATGCTAATGTTCTGATATCAAATATTGCCGTTCGTGTAAAAAAATCAAATTTTGAAGACAGCGCATCAGAAGTGTCGCGTAACGATTTTCATATTGGAATTACATTCCTGCAAAATGCACGAAGGGAGGCACGAATAGAAAAAAACGAGGTTTCGCCGGCGGATGCGGTCAAAGGTTGGAATAATTTTTTGCAAAAGCCGAATGGTGCCAGTAAATTAGATGTCCGTCCAAAGATAAGTGCATTAAAATCTTTTGATGCAACTCTGGCGGTGCTAGATCTGCACAGACCATTTGAACTATTTGATTGGAATATTACCGATAAAGGACGGTGAATAAAAAGGTGTGTGTCATGATAAAACAAAAAATTGCACAATTTCGTGAGTTGTGGTCGACAAGAAAAGACAAACAAGAAAAAGAGGCACAATCTCTTGCACAATTCAAAGAATGGTTGTCTGCACGTGGTGAAATAATAAAAACCAAAGACAGACATGTTTCGAGCGCGTGGCGCCGTCCCAATGACGATTTGTTTGGAACATTGAATTATCCATGTATTGTAAATCATAGTTGGGATATGAGTTTCAGTTTTGGTGACACAATTGTTTGGGAATCGGATATAGAACATCACTGTTGCAAATCCTATGTTGAACAATCCGAGTGTCAAAATCAGGATTGTTTTTGGTATGCGAAAAACAAGGCGGTTGCCGATGCGTGGGAAAAGTGGCAAAGTGCCGCCAATGAATCTGAAAATGCGACAAAAAAGTATATGGATGCGTACCGTGCATTCTTTGGCGAACGTCGTTATAAACGTGTGTATGGTAAATAGAAAGGATATCTATCATGGCTTTTGATAAAAAAATTGTTGATGCGGTAAAAGCGAAATATGATGTTGATGTGAACGCCAATGCCGAATGGTTTAAATGCGAAAAAATATGGAAAGATCCTGAATTTCAAATATATTTTGCTAACCATTATGATGAAAGGATTGTTCAGGCGGTAAGGGCAAAGTATGGTGTTAACATGCATGCAAGCCATAGTGGTTATTGGTGGGATCATGATGAATTATTTAAAGATGCTGATTATGGTACGTATTTTGCCAAATTGCGTTGGATTGGGTGGAAGAATTTTAACCGTTTTTGTAGTTCAATCCACATCCCATATCGTCCAGAACATTTGCTTGAAAAACACTATCTTATCCCTGATTTACCTGATTTAGATGGAAAATCACGGTAGATTATGAATAAAAAAAAGAATGTGCAATGCCAACTAAAATCGATATTCAAAAAGAATGCAAGTGTCAGTTTACGGGCGAATATTGTCAAAAACTTGCCGAAGAAGCGGCGTTGTTTGTAAATTATTATCAGAGTCTTGCTGATAAAGCCCGCAATGGTAAGGGTGGCACCGATATATTTACAAATGGTGGTGAACCGATATGTTGCGATAATACTTGCGGCATTTATAGACTTTACAAGGGTAATGGTAGGTAGATATCAAAAGGAAAGGAGAAACAATGAAACTTAGAACACTTGATAATTTAGACTTGCGTGGGAAATATGTATTGCTGCGCGATGATTTTAATGTGCAAATTTTGGATGGAAAAATTACCGAAGGATTCCGTATAGAGCGCAGCATGCCGACAATTGAATTCTTGCGTAGTGCGGGTGCGCGGGTTGCAATAGTATCGCACCTTGGGCGGCCAAAGGGTACGTCGGATATGAAATATTCGCTGCGCCCAGTGGCGGAATATATGAAATTGCCGTTTGTTGTTGACTGCCTGAATCGTGAATTTTTGGCGGGTATGCATGACGGTGATGTCGTGTTGCTTGAAAATGTTCGGTTCTATGCGGGCGAAGAAGAAAATGACCCGGAATTTGCGAGAATGTTGGCGAATGGTTTTGATTTGTTTGTGAACGATGCGTTTGCGGTGTCGCATCGCGCGCACGCCAGTACGGTTGGTATAACGGCGCATTTGCCGTCCTATGCGGGTTTATTATTGCAGAGTGAGATTGACAATATAACCGCGGCAATGGAAAATCCACGGCATCCGGTGTTGTCTATTGTTGCCGGGTCCAAGGTTTCGACCAAGATTGGGGTGCTACGTGCACTTGCGCGGATTTCCGATACACTGATTGTTGGTGGTGCGTTGGGTACGACGTTTAACTATGCACTTGGGGCGCCGGTTGGAAATTCGCTTTATGAACCAGATATGGCGGAAAATGCGCGCGAAATTATGAAGTACGCGGCGGAAAATAATTGCCGCCTATTGGTGCCGTTGGACAAGGGTGTTGGTCCGGTGTTTGAACCAAATGCGCCACGTACGGACAAGGATGTTGCCGATATAAAACCCGATGATGTCATTATTGACGGTGGGCCAAAAACCGCGGAACGCGATGTTGCCGAAATAGGGCGGGCCGCAACCGTTATTTGGAATGGAACGGTTGGCATGGCGGAATGGATGCCGACGTGGTCACATGGTTCGTTCGCAATTGCGCGCGCGATTGCCGAAAATACACGCGCGGGTCGGCTGCATAGTATTGTTGGTGGCGGTGATACGGTGGCGGCGCTGGACGCGTGCGGTGTGATGAATGATATAAGTTATGTTTCCACCGGCGGCGGTGCATTTTTGGAATTTATCGAAGGTCGCGAATTACCGGGAATCAAGGTTTTGATGGATTAGGTGCCTATTTTGTCCTTGCATTTTTTTGGTGGCTGGTTATAGTGGCAGTGTAAAAACGAAAGGAAACACAATGAGTGATATTATTAGGGTAAAACAAATTGCAGAAACAAATGTTGGGCCAACGGTTTTGGCATCCCATGCGGCGCGGACGTGTTATAGTGCGGATGTGCCAAAGTTGGGCGACACAATCGATGTTAAAAATCGTCTGTTTAAGACCGGTCATCATTCCACGTTGGAACATAATTATTTTACATTCAATATCGATGGTATTCCGGTGTCAAGTTGCGTTTTTGGATTGCACCTGACCGCGCCTTTCTATGATACAGACCAACGTTCGGGTCGTTTTTCAAAAATGTATGATAACCCCGATATGGATGAAATAAGGAATATGTTGGAAACTTATTACCCGTATGATAAAGCGGCCGACATACACAATGTATGCGATTTTGTTGAAATGGGTTTGGATACGTATGCAAAAAATATAGGGCGCGTTACGGAAACCGCGCGCGACGCCATTCATCGTGAACGGCCACGTGCATCCGAAAAATATGTTGAATCAAACGCACCAAAATTTGCCCAGGAACAATTGCGTATGTTCGTTTCTATGATTGCACCAACCGCGTTGGATTATACGATTGACCTTGCATCTTTGACGTCATTTTATCGCACGGCGTGGAATCCATTTATGTGGGATGTTGTGGCCAAAATGGCCGCCATTGTAACGTCGCCGGTAAACAATCCGGATATTGCGTATATGTTTGATACATATGCGCGTCCGTGGGTGAATGATTGGTCGCCACAATTTGCGAAAGAATACCGCGGTATAAAGAAAAAACCAGAATTTAAACTGTTGGATTATAAATATAGTGATAAGTGGTTTGTGGAAAACAAGGCATTAGATACCGTTGATACGTTACAATTTGATCCGCACTATATGAATAATTCACTGATGTACGTGGACAGCAAGATTCACGTTGATGCCGGGGCAACAATGGGCCAAGATCAACGGCATCGCAGTATTCAACGTTCACAGCCGTACTTTACCGGGTATTTTTACCTGCCACCGTTATTGGTCAAGGCCGGATTGAAAAAAGACGCCGATAAATTTATGAAGTCGTATTATGCATTGCGTGATAATGATGATATTTCGCGCAGTATGTTGTTGTCTGTGGCGCCGTATGGTGCGATGGTGGAATACAGTAAACACGCGAATCTGAACGCACTGATGCACGAGCAAGGCAAACGTACATGTTGGTGTGCGCAAGAGGCAATATATCACATATCGTGTGATCTGCGTCGTGATTTGGGACAATGTATCGGAACAAATGCAAAATTGATGAAATACCTGACGCCGCCGTGTTTGTCTATGGGCAAATGCCCCGAAGGTCCGCGGTGTTGTGGGCGTGATATTGTTGCCGACAAAATAAATGGCTATTTCAAACAGCGTCAAATTTAATGGCCGGACAATCAGAAAAATTTCACACGAACCGGCGCGCATTTATAATGTGGCCGGGGCGTGAATTGATTGTGTCATCGGTTGGGTGTGATATTTCACATAATCAGATGTTTAGTAATTTGGGTGTTGCGCCGTCTGATGTGCCACGATTTATGGAAATAATTCCGCGTGGTTATTTTATGGACGGCGAAGTTTGTGTGTATCAGGGTTATGATATGACACCGGGCGCGGTTTGGGAAATAACCCCGGCGGGTGCGATGATTGTTCATGATTTTTTGCCGGCATTATGTCATGAATTTAAACTGAATTGTGATACTAATTTATACCTTGGGGTTCGGGTTGGGGTGGTGGGACAAGTGTGGGATAAAATTCGTAAAACCAAAATAGGTGATTTTTCACGTACGCAATAGTATAATTTTTATTGTTTTTTGCACTTTGCGCTTGCGGTGCATTTTATTTTTTTGGTACCCTTAAAATCATAAAGATGGGAAAGGTTATAAATTATTTTTTAATGTGCGCGTTATGCGCGGGTTCTGCGTTGGCCGCGGTGCGTGGGCCGGACGCGGTGTCGCGCAGTGCAATGGTTGCGAATCGTGATGGTGGAAACGTGTCATCGCGCAGTGCGGTCGGTGGGGCGGCACGTAGTGTGTCGTCGCGCAGTGCAACAACCAACCAACGTGAATCAGATGCGGTTCGTGCGCGCACGGCGTCGGGTGCGACACGTGTAAAGGTGCGCGCGGGGCGCAGTGCCACAACGCCACGTGGCGCCGTGATAACTGCGGCCACTTATTCGGCGCGTCCGTCGCGTGCCGCGACAGGTAAGACAACGGCCCGTGCGGCGACGACAAATGTCGCAACAAATACCTTTAATTCTGAATATGTTGAATGCCAGGATGCGTATTTTGCATGTATGGACCAGTTCTGTGCGTCGGTTGATGAAAAGTATCGGCGGTGTGCATGTTCTTCGAAATTGGATGCGGTCAAATCGCGAGAGCGTGCATTGGGAAACGTATCGTGGCAATTACAGGATTTCAAAGATTTGAATATCGCATCTATTTTAAAAACTCCGGCCGAGGTTAAGGCGATGCTGAACGCGAGTGAAGGCGAAATGAAGTTGGCGAAAAAACGAGACACTTCGGCATCTATGCAAAAACTGACCGCAATAAGTGATGTGTTGTCCAATACGCGCAAGAATGCAATGTCAACCGGCGGTCAATTGGATATTGCGGGTGATATCAAACAAATTTGGAATACGACCGATTTAATATCGGGGTCAAATATTGCCAACCTTACGGGTGAAGCATTGTATAATGCGGTGCATTCTCAGTGTGCAGAATTGGTGTCGCCACAATGTCCATCGAAAAGTGTGCTGAATATGATTGTGTCTGCGTATGGGATATATATTGAAAATGATTGCGCGACAATATTGGCGGCGTTGGATAAACAGGCGACGGATGCAAATGCGTCCATCCGTGAAACTAATCGCGAGATGACAACCGCACGGTTGGAAAATTACGATGCGCATAATTCTACGGCGATAAACGAATGTGTGGCCGGTGTGCGTGCCGACCTGACCATGGATACGGCATGTGGGACGGATTTTGTACACTGTTTGGATTTGACCGGAATGTATTTGACGCGTGCAAATGGAATGCCGATATACAGTGCGAAATTTTATGAATTGGAAAATCAGGTTTCGTTAAGTGGCGATGTTTTAACCAATCGGACAAATACTAAATTGATTATGGAATTAAATCGTAAAAAAGAATTCGCAAAAAACACACTGGAAACGTGTCGCGATATTGCGGACAGTGTGTGGGATGAATTCTTGCGCCAGGCGATAACCGAAATATACCAAGGCCAACAGGCAAAAATTCGTCAGGTTAAAAACGAGTGTATGGATGTTGTAAACAAATGCTATGACGAAAAGACAAAACAATTGCGTGACTATAGTAATATAGAAGAACAAAGGTTGCTTGGCGACCGGTTGGAATTATCCGAAGAAATGTGCACAGAAAAACTTGCGGCATGCAGCAATTTGTATGGCGGGGGTTCAAATGGGCTGGCGCTGTTGGTTTCGGAAATGCATGATATTACAAATCAAAAGATTTCACAGAACTGTCTTGCCACACTGCAAGAGTATGCCCAAAAATTGTGTCGTGTGCCATCGACGGATACTTTGCATGATTATCCGTATGGTTGCCGTGTTTATATGCCGGGCGATATGTTGGCTGCGCGTGATCCGGATTGTCAAGATGTTGTCGATGTGTCGGTGCAAAATTGGATATCGCCAGATGATGCGGATTATTGGCCGGTGAATAGTGGTGGAAGCCAGCTTTGGGAAAATTGGGCCACGGCGCAAAGCGATAACGCCAGAATAGGGCTGTATGCGTGCCCCGCGAATCGTGAGTATATTAGTTGTAATTCTGGCTATCAATTGAGAAGTGGCAAATGTTATAGAATGCCAGAAAATACCAATAGCACCGGTTGTGCCGCCGAAAATTATGTTGGCAGTTTGTACCAGAAAATGGTTGCGTACGCGTTGCAGTATTGTATGCGGCCGTCCGAGGTGGCAACAAGTAAGGTTATTTCGATAGAGGTCTTGGGTGATGTGAATGTGGTAATGGATTCTATCAAGGTTGATATGGCGCGCGTTTTGGCCGCAGAATGTGAACGCCAAGATGGTGTATGGTCTACGGTGTCGGATGGCACGGATGTACACACCGATTTCTATAATACGACAAATGCGGATAAAAATTGGGGCATGTGTCGTAAAAAGACTGCGGCCGATTCGGCGGAAGAAGAAACACAGGGTGGGTAATAACCGCACTTGCATACGGTGTGAAAAAATGGTAAAATTAGATAAAGGTGGGAATGTGAAAATGTTGAAGTTTTTTTCTTGGATGTTGTTTGGAATTGTATCAACCGCGGCATTTGCTTCGGTTGATTGGTGGGAACATGTCATGAACGGTGGCACCGTGTGCCAGGTTGATAATACCCCGTGTTGGTCCGGGGTGACCGTTGGGGTTGATATGGAAGAATGGGATGTGTCCGGGAAATGTCGTGGGAAAAAATATATTTGTGGGGATGCGTTGGATCCGGTTGGTGATGCCCCGGTTTTAATGGAACGTGCCGATGTTTTGGGCAGTGTGGGTATAAGCACCGATTACGATACTTTTGTTTTGAATGGGGATTGCTATGGGGTGCGCAAAACCATGAATAATAATACGATGGTGTCGGTTGATGGCAGGTATGTTCGTGTTTGGTGCAGTAATATCGATTTGGCACCAGAGGTCACAGAATTGTCGAATGGGCATTTTACCAATGGAAATCAACCAAAGTGTCAGGATTTGGCCGACCAAGGATGTGTCGCGACGTTGAATGGTCAATGCTATGGTCAATGTTACAGCCCGACCGAATATGTGGTTCAATGTGATGGCGAGCTTGCAACACTGATTCGGTTAAATGGTGCGAACTATACGCCGGGTGGTGATGGAATGACCGCGGCGATGGCGTCGAATCGGTTCAATGCGATGGTGTCATCGGCATCGTCACGACGTGCGGTGCATTTTGATAATTAAAATAAATCCATGTTTGTAAAATCGCTGTGGCCGGTGTCTGGAATTTCAATAATTTGTCCGGTGTCGCCGATTGTCGCGCGTGTCAATTCTGGGGGAACAATGCGGTCGCGCATTCCAATGAAATGTCGTGCCGGAACGTTTGGCATTTGTTGCAGGTCTTGTGATTTGGTCAGTGGTGCATCGCCAAAATGCCGTGTCCATTCGTGGTGATTTAGAACACCGGCGATTGTAATCCATTCTTTGACGGGCATGGCGGGATTTTGTTCGATGACAAGGCCGGAAATCATTGCGCCACCCGAATAGCCAATCAGAATAATCGGTCGATTCCCCGCGACTTTTTTTATTGCTTTGGACATTGTGTTTATAATTTTTTTGGAAAATCGGCCATCGGTCCAATCTGATTCGGAACATTTTGGGGACATTATGAATTGGCACGGTCGGGCGACATAGGCGACGTTCGTGGCACCATCGCGCATGGCTAAATCGCGAACCATCGTGCCGTGCGGTGTCGGGTCGGCCGTAGGGGCGCCATGCGCGTCAAATGCGTGGCCGTCGCCTTCGATATATATATGAATTGTGTCGGTTTTATTTGTTATTTTTTGATATGTTGCAATTTCATATTCGCCGGCACTTATCGGAACATACTTAAACCCCGGGGCCGGATTCCAAGTTGTTGCACATGCGCCCAGTAAAAGCCCAATAAATATAAATCTCATATTTTATATGGTACACCAAAAGCGAAAATATTTTAACAACAAAATACTTGACAAAAGTTTTTTTTAGGGTATTATTTCCGTATAAAATAACCAAAAAGGTAAAAAATGTTTAGTAAATTAAAAATGAAACTTGCCGCGAAACGTATTCAACGCAAAAAAGATTTTGCGGCGGCGGATAAGCGCATTCGCAAGAATGAGGGCAAATTGAAACGTGTGTTGTTGTGGCCGTTTCGTATGATTGGACGCGCATTGCGTTGGGTTTGGGATGTGATTTGTGCTGTATGTTCGTGGATTTGGGAATGGATTTGCGGAATAAATTTGGTTGGATTGATAAATTTGACGTTGTTATTGGCTATTATTATATTGTTCTCTATGTTGATTTTGGATGTTGTGAATTGCTGTCATCGTAAAACGGTTGCCGTTGGTCCGGCAAAAAATGTCGAAGTTGTTGCAACGAAATACGATGCAAACAGGGCGAAAAACGTTCCTTTGCCGGTGCGTCGTGATGCCAAGACCGGTAATATGGTTGCGACCGTAAATGTTGTGCCGGCAACCGAATCGAATAATCCCGCCATTCGGCCCCAAGGTGATGGCAATATCTATGGTGATGTGGTAATTGAAACCCGTGGCGAAGCGCGTGTGTTAAAGAATGGTGCGCGTATTCGTGGGAATTTATACCTGCAACGTATGCGCAAATATGTTTTGCCGTGCAATATAGTAATAGATGGCAGTTTGTTCCTGCGTGATGTGAACATCTTGCAATTTTGTGGGCCATTTACAGTAACCGGGAATATTTATGTAAGTCCGCGTTCGTCATTTGGTCCAATTCCGTACAATGCGCGTATCGGCGGCCAGGTGATTTTATAAGAAGTAAATTTTGTTGTTTGATTCCAGAAACCGCCAACATGGCGGTTTCTAGGTTATTCATTAGTATATGCACCGAACATTGCGTAATTAAATTGTGCTCGAACGGCCAAAAGTGAGCAGCGCTCTGCACATACAGAGGCACAAGCATTGTTGGGATAATCATATACCCAACGTGATGCTGTGCCGTTTGTTCCGACCACCGCGGGGGCGGTCAGTTTGCAATAACAATGTTTTGCATTCGATGCCAATGGTTCGCCGTTTTTATGGGAATTATATGCCGTATCCAATGTTGACCACATGGATGATGGGACAATTTCTCCGTATGATGCATTACTATTTGGTTTTTCCGATATGCATGCACTTATTCCGCGAATTTCTTTATCACAGTTTGCGCTGTTTGCACCAGTGCAGGTCACGCCATCGGCCGCGATTCCGGTTTCATGGCCAAACACGACACCCCAATCCCCCGCATGCGAATATTCGTTTGGTGTAGCTGTATCTGGGCCCCATCGGGTTTCGGTGCAACGCTTGCGATATGCAGGCTGTTCTTCTGTGGGTGATACAGGTTTGGCGCACCGCGACACCAGAGTACGAACCGTTGGAAGGTTTGCTGTAACGGGCAACGGTGCCGGCGCGGTCAGGGCCGTTACATCCCACAATGTACCCTGGGGGTCGGAATCGTTTCGTGTCAATTCATGGTCAATTGCATATTGCACGGCTTCATTCAGTGTTGATGCACGAACCAGTCCGTTTTCGTACGTGTTCATCTCTTTGCTATAAATCGGAGTGCTGGTTATAACACCAATGCCAGTGCTAACACTATCTGCCGGAATATTTGTTCCGGTATATGTAACAACGTTTTGATTGTTCAACTGTTTTATTTTAGCATTTTTTGTGCCTACCGATGTGTATACTGTACCAGAAGTCGGTATGCCGTCCGATGCGCCGTTTGTTAAATCCGTTACAATATCGCGTGCGCCCGGTGTGCCACCGATGGTTGCCGGTGGAGTCACAATTTTATCAACCGTTGTACCGGCGGGCAATGGTTGTATTAAATCCTGGCTGCGTC
>JAGCET010000002.1 GCA_017650505.1 Alphaproteobacteria bacterium | reverse complement strand
TTTCCTTAGTTCGTATTTGTTGTGGGTATTACTACTTTATAATCTGGATGATTTCTGGTAATGTATCGCTTATAAAATGCCCGCGTCCACTAAATTTATGAACACGAATATCTGGTATGTTTTTGGTAATTTTATTAACACTACTCAAAATGTCTTTATCGTCATCGTTGGAAATCAACAAATCTGTTCCGTTTCTAGTTTGTTTTACAACACCATTATCTAATTTGAAATCTTTATAAAAACCAAAAGGTTGAATATCTTCGACATCTATCCAAGGTGCAACTAAAATTATTTGGCGAATTCTTAATTCTGGGTGTTGCATCATGTATTTCAATATAAAACCACCGCCCGCAGAATGTCCGATTAAAATGGTATCAGAGTTTATATCTTGTCTATCCATTATCTTTGCCCATTCTTCGTATTTCATTAATAATGCATGAGCATGCGGAAAAAATGGAATTTGCATAAGGCCATTAAAATCTTTTTCAACTTTAAATTGTAACCAATAAGCCCAATTTTTTATTGGTGTAGATTCACGGGTTACCCAATCTTCATCTGGGTCCATGACACCATGACAAAAAACAATATTCATTTTATATCTCCATTATTTACGGAATATTATATCATAAAATTTTGAAAAACATTTTTATTTCTTTTCCGAATTGCAACAAATCGTGCATCTGCGCACCGCCACATTTTCGTTGATTTTTTGCGCAAATTGTGATATAATGCGGGCAATCAAGCGGGCGGTTTTTGCCGTCTTTTTTATTTATCCCGTCATTTTACCAATTCAAAATAAACATCATATTGGACCCGATATGCGGGATTTTTTTTAGCAAAAGGATTTTATTATGAAAATAAGCAATAATGGCATAAATATGCTTAAACGCCTTGAAGGCTGCGTTAAACAAGGCGACAAACATGTAATTTATGATGATAAAACAGGCAAACCAGTAAACCCAAACAAACCCCTGCCACCGGGTGCGACCATTGGATATGGGCACCTTATAACACGGGGGGAAGATTTCGCCACCGGAATCACCGAAACCGCCGCAACAGATTTATTGTGTGCCGATATTGCCGTGGCCGAACGTGCGGTTGGAAATAATATTACAACACCACTAACCCAGAACCAGTACGATGCACTTGTGTCTTTGGCGTATAATATTGGGGCAAGAAATTTTGCAAATTCCACGGTTGTTAAATATATCAACAACCCTAATTTCCGCGGTTCTGTCTATCCAACATTGGAATCTGCATGGAAAGCATGGAACAAATCCGGCGGCAAAGAAATGCCGGGCCTGACCAATCGCAGGAATCAAGAATTCGCCCTGTTTAATAGTTAAAGGGAATTATTTTTTCGCATTTTGTTGACTTGTCCCAAGCAATTCGTTGCGTCTTTTGTCACATTCTGTGGCAAATTTTTTATAATCTTTTAATTTCATAACGAACAGCCGGGTTTCGTCAAGGTTATGGTCAATTGAATAAACACCGCGCGACAGCGAATAAACAACACGGTCATCAACAACCCACCGTATGGACTTCTGTTTAAATCCCAATTCATCAACCTGTTTGCTGATGGCTCCCGCCGTTGGAATTAAATCCATCAAACTTTTCAGGTTTGTGTCATATTTTTCTTTATAAGATGTACCTGACATTTTTAATCCTTTCGGTTTTTTACTATTATACACTTTTGAATATGTTTGTCAAACGTGCCGGCCAAAAATATTTTGCTCGGCTTTTCGCATTGCTTTTTGTGCGATTTGTTGTATAATCTCCATATATGAAAAAGATAGTATTATTTTTAATATGTGTATTATTACTTGGGGCATGCGGCGTGAAATCCGGCCTTGAACGACCCAATGGTCCGTTGCGCAATTACCCGGTGTATTAAGGGCGTGTGAAAATAATTGTAAAAAACGGTCTTTTTACGACCGTATTTTATTATTTAATGTACGTGTGTTTGCGGGTATGTCGTCGCGGCCAAATTTTTCGCGGCGGCTATGACATCAATCACGGTTTTTTTATCGGCCGTTTTCAACAAAAATATCTTTTCGGGAAGAGCATTATACACAAATACATCTACACAATCCGCCACATAATCTTTGTTGTGCCATTCAATACATCTATCAATAAAAAGCCAATCGGTTGGGCGGGGAATAAGTGTGTTGGTCGTACGAACCCATTGGTTGGGGCCGTGTTTCATACTTGGGTCGCCGTATTGATACACCGCATCTGCCACGGTTTCGGACATCAGCATATGAATTTCTGTGATGGTTGGATATTTGATTTGTATCAACCCGAACATATTCATTATATATTCTGGGTTGCGTATTTCATTGTCACAATAACTTGTCGCGGGTTCCCCACCAATAAATAAACCATTTTTGTTTATGGTTAAATATTCTTTCGATAGTGTTGCATCAAAATCTGCGACAACAGCCCGGGTCTGTTTAAAAAGGTTCGCAACGGTTGTGTCATCAACGCCGTGTTGCACTCCGTGCCTGTCCATAACGTTGTTTGCTATACACATCCACAAACATCTTTGCAGATACTGTTTATTGCCCCAATTCATAATATTCATACAGCGCCACTGTGACATAGTACCGTTTCCTTTCCGTTTTACACGAATCCATTGGTATGGCCCATGTTCAATGTCTGGCTCAAGTGGATCCGGGTTGAAAAAATCCCCAAGTTTTCGGGACATCAACATATGAAGTTCTTCGACATCTGGATATATTTGTTGGAAAATATTAAACAGTTTCATCACATATTCTGGATAGTATATCGGGGCGCCCCGATAATGTGTCGCGGGTTCCCCACCAAGAAATATGCCGTCTTTGTTTATGGTCAAATATTCTGTATTCGGAATATTGGTCATGTATAATCCTTAGTTCTTTTTTGCTTATAATGTACACAAATTATTTGTAATGTCAAGAATTATTTTCGCGCTTGACTTCTAACACGGTTGCTGCGGCGCGACATCCGTCTGCGCTTCGCTGCGCCGAGACAGGCTGAAAATTTTTAAGCCCGTGCTTTTCTGCACGGGCTAACAAATTTTCGTGGTGGGCCCGGGGGGATTTGAACCCCCACAGGTTTCCCCAATGGAACCTAAATCCATCGCGTCTACCAATTTCGCCACGGGCCCAAGTGATAAAATAATACTATGATAAAAAAAACTTGATTTCCACTAAAAAATAACCTAAAATCCACGTCAGCATAAATAACAAAAGGTTAAATAAAATGGCATCCAAGAAAGGCAGCAAAGAAATTATCCGTCTTATGAACAAGGAAACGGGTACGTACTATACGGTTAAAAAGAACACTAAAACCGCCACGGGCAAGGTTAAACGTCGTAAATACGATCCAAAATTGCGCAAGCATGTCGAAATGACGGAAACGAAAATGCCACACTAAAATTGTTGGTGTTAGAATTTAATTGAAACCGCCGGAATCCCGGCGGTTTCAATTCGCGTAAGAAATTATTCCCGCCAGATTACCGTATTAAACATCGCATTTATCTTGTCGCGTAATGCAGAATTATTAAAAAATGCGTTGCGCATCGCGGGTGTTGTTTTATGTTCCTCGTCTTCAAAGTGCGGAACATATTTTTGCACCGCAAAGTTTTTGAATCCGCGCGCCGATACGTCCCGCGCAATCGCCAATAAATCATCTGGCGACACATATCGTGGATCACACGTCACGCGAACCTCGGCCGGTTTCCCGGTTTTCGCCCACACGTCCAAAGACTTTATTAAACGTTCATGCGCAATATTTATTCCGGTCAGTTTTTCATAATTTGCCTGAGCCGCCTTGTAATCTATACCAATCCAATCTATTAAATCCGCCGCGGCGGCAAGCCGTTCGGGAAAGAACCCATTTGTGTGCAGCCCGATGGCAAAACCCATATCGCGCACACGCCGCATATATTCAATTGTCGCATCCCCCTGCATCAGTGCCTCGCCCCCGGAAAAAACGACGGCCTCTAATTTCCCAATGCGGGTTTGCAACCATTCTAAAATTTTATCCGGGTCATATTCGCCCGGACCAATATCCAAAAGATGTGGGTTGGAACAATACGCACAACGCAACGGGCATCCGACCAAAAACAGCACAGCCGCCAATTTACCCGGATAATCTATGGTCGTGAATGATACCAACCCACCAATCTGAACAGCATTCATTTCTTATGCGGCCTTTTTCAGCAATTCTTGGTGACGCGCACCGGTCGTCATACAATTACATTCTGTAAATGTCTTGCGTTCACAAAATTCAGAATACTTGCCAGTGTTAAAGTTTTTTGTCGGGCGAATAAATCCCATACTGCGTGAAAAAACTTCGCAAGGTGTTCTTTGTTGTTCGTTTGCAATCATTTTACTCTCCTTTTTTTTGTTTTTAATTGCATTGGTTAAACTTATGCCTTGTTGGATGCGGAATCCGGGGTTATTCCCAATTCTGCATCGCACTTCGGGCAAAACTCGTGCCGGCCAGGCAGATACCCGTGCTTTGGACATATTGAAAATGTCGGGGTAAGTGTCATGTACGGAATCTTATAGTTTTCAAATATCGTGCGGACGATTTTCTGGGCCGCTTCGCCACTGGATACCGGTTCGCCCATGTACAGGTGCAACATCGTTCCGCCTGTATATTTGCGTTGTAATTCTTCCTGGTGCTCAAGGGCGACAAATGGGTCATCCGTGAAATTCACCGGTAATTGCGTCGAATTTGTATAATACGGTGCCTCGCGCGTGCCGGCCGTTATAATATCCGGAAAATTTTTCACGTCTGTTTTTGCAAACCGATATGAACAGCCTTCGGCCGGTGTAGCCTCTAAATTATACAGGTTTCCGGTTTCTTCTTGGAACGTGGCCAATTTATCCCGCATAAAGTCCATCAAATCTAAAACCAATTTCTTACCAAATGGTGTTGCAATATTTTCTTTACCATTTGTAAAGTTCAAAACCATTTCATTCGCACCATTCACACCAATTGTTGAAAAATGATGATTCCAATTCCCAAGATAACGCCGGGTAAACGGATACAGACCATTTTCCATATGTTTGCTGATTACGCGACGTTTGATTTCCAAAACCGTACGTCCCATATTCATAAGTTTTTCTAATTCACGGAACAAACCGTCACGGTCACCCTTGTGCAAATAACCAAGACGCGCCAGATTCATTGTGACAACACCAATGGAACCGGTCTTTTCCGCCGAACCGAACAAACCGCCACCGCGTTTCAACAACTCGCGCACATCAAGACGAAGTCTGCAACACATCGAACGAACATCGGTTGGATTCAAATCGGAATTAAGGAAATTTTGAAAGTTCGGAATTCCATATTTCGCCGCCAAATCAAATAACGGTTTCACATTTGGATGATCCCATGGGAAATCGTCAGTAATATTATATGTCGGAATTGGGAATGTAAACGGACGACCCTGGGCATCACCTTCGGTCATAACCTCAATAAACGCTTTGTTTATCATATCCATTTCCGCCTGAAGGTCGCCATAGGTAAAATCGACCTGTTTTTTCCCGACAAACGGGCGCTGGGTACGTAAATCCTTTGGGCAAGTCCAATCAAACGTAAAGTTGATAAACGGCGTCTGGGTTCCCCAACGGCATGGCACCGCACAGTTAAAGACCAATGTCTGCATCGCATTTTTTACATCTGCATAGGACATATTGTCGATACGAACATACGGCGCAAGATAAGTATCCACGGAAGAAAACGCCTGGGCCCCGGCAAATTCGTTTTGTAATGTACCAAGGAAATTCACCATGTGTGATATTGCCGTTGCCATATGTTTCGCTGGTTCACACTGTAAATATCCCGGAACACCGTTAAAGCCTTCATACAATAATTCACGTAACGACCAACCGGCACAATACCCCGTCAACCACCCAAGGTCATGAATATGAATCGCCGCACTGCGATGTGCATCGGCAATTTCGGCTGGAAACATATTTAACCAATATTCTGCGGTGACACGTTCACTGGTGCGCAAAATCAGTCCGCCAATAGAATAACCAATATTCGCATTTTCTTTGATACGCCAATTTGAACCACCAACATAACTGTCGATTATTTCAACGGCATCAACGTTCGCATTGCGAATTTCAGAATGCTTTTGACGATATATAATATATGCCTCGGCCGTCTTATAGGAACGCGAATCCATCAGTTTGCGAATCACCACATCTTGGATTTCTTCGACCGACGGGGTACGCCCCATAAAATTATTGTCCAAATCGGTCAAAACTTCATTTGTGATTTGGACAACCCGTGTATCAGATATCTCGTTTGTGGCCATCGCGGCCTTTTTAATAGCCTCGTATATTTTTCTGGCTTCAAAGGAAACTATATCGCCCGAACGTTTCGTGACATCCTTGATATTGCACGTAAACGTTGGCGCAATTTCCATTTTAACTTCGTTGTTAGACATTGTGTATCTCCGATTTTGTCAAAAAACACAATATGTTGTGTCTTTTTTGTTATTTCTATCACAATATATAGTTTTTATTGCTGTTTCACAACACATAAAATTTAATTTTTTTTATTTTTTTACTGGACATTTAAAAATGGCGGTTTTATGCGGCTTTCAGGAATCGATTCATATAACTGCTGCTGCACCAAAACATCGTTTGTGCAGATAAAAAAATAAAAAAACGTCTCAAACCGATTCGAAAAGTGCAAAAAACACAAAATATAGATGTTTTTTTAAAAATATATCTATATATAGATATGTTGAAAAAATATATGTAAATACAGATCGTTATTTTTATAAACCGATTCTGATAAAGAATCGGAATAAAAAAATCGCCGAATTTCGGCGAAACTATTCATTGCAAACCGCAATATATGGTGGCAAAGAACGAGAGGTATCTATGGTTCCGTTGCCACAGTCCAAACAATTAAAACGTCTGTTTTGTGAATGTGACGAATCGAATGGGACCGATGTGACCGAAATATCTTCAACATTTGCCACGTATTCTTTGGTTGGAAATCCAAAGTAAAATGCGCGTGATGAACCACTGCATTCGGCTGTGCGTCCCGGATAGCACAATGGAGAAGATATTTTTGTGGGGTCCGGAACACATATCGCATTACAATTTTCTTCGTCAATTATTGCCTTTTCACAATCGTTGCACAATGCCGATGATAATCGCAAAGTTGCCCCGTCACGTCCGCGAATCGCACGTTTGTTTTGAACGGCGCACTTGCTTGGTTGTTTTACTTGATTTAAATCTTCAACACATTCCCATTCCAAAATATCATAATTTAATCGCGCAATCATCCCGGGTGGACATGTGCGTTCCCCAAAAGGACTGAGGCATTCCCATAAACCATCAACCATAACTGCGGTTTGGTTGCCACTGCACAACGGCCGGCGCGATTCATCGGGAACGCACTCCATTGTTCCATAATCCCATACCGTATCGCCACCGCAACTTGTTTTCATATTATAACCTATGCATTGCCACCGGCCGAATCGGTAGGTCTTGGTTGTTCCCACGGGGCAATTTATATCATCGGCAACCGCGCCGGTAAATACGCGCTCTGGGTCGGGAATATCATAATGTGTGATATAAACAAGTTGACCATCTTTTAAATCAAATTCTTTTTTTACAGATTCCGGAATAACACGTTTTGCCGATGTGCCACCAGCAATAACTACACCGTCTTGATAGATGCCAAATGTGCCACTGGTTGCGAAACTTTGTTCCAAAATTTCCATCATGGCATTGTAATCGTTTACATTTATGGCACCGGTTGTTGTTATAATAAAACTTCCGTTCGAACGTTTCCCGACGCCACAACCCGTGATTTCACCACGATTGTCCAAACATACGGACTTACTTTTAATATCATTTTGTGATACGCATACATCATCAAATGTGTTTCCAGAAATCTGGGCATTGTGTACCGCCAATGCACATTCGGCCACAGAACGCAGGTCAGACATTGCAATCGCGGTATCTGTTTCTTGTTCGGGCATACGGGCGTTTGGCGCAAAAAACATATAGTACCCAACCATAAACAACGACATTAACATTATAATAAAAATATTCATCTTTCCCCCTTGCGATTTAATAAAAGTCTAGGTATTATATGAAAGAATTGCAACATTTTTATTTTTAATATGGTGTAAGATATGAAAAGGTGCCTGTTTTTTTTGTTTTTATGTGCATGCGGATTTCAACCCATGTTTTCTGGTCAAAGTACTGACATATATGTGCCGGTCATAAGTGGCATAAACGGAATCGAATTACGCAATGCGCTAAACACTCAATTTGGTGGACCACATGATGCAACCGCACCATATAAATTGGTCGTAACATTGCATAATCCAAACACGCGGTACAAGGCACTGGAATCCACTGGTGATGCAACGTGGCAAGAAATACAACTTAGCGCGGATTACGTGTTGGAATATAATGGTACCAAGATTGCAAGTGGAACCGAAACCGCATCTGAATCATACACTTTTGTTCGGTACCTGGTCGCGGCGAATGCATCGTACAATAATGCGGTTACGAATACTATAAATGTGTTGGCAAATAAAATCGGCACCCGCACCATAGCCCAGGTTTCAAAGCATATGAATATAGATGAAAAATGAAATGGAAAGAATCTGATTTTACAAAAGGTTTATTAAATGTGCGCGCAGTACTGATTTATGGCCCAGATGCGGGGTTGGTTGATGAATTGTGCGATAAATCGGTGGAAATATTAAATATAGAAAAAGATAATATCTTTGCATTGGATTCTGATGAATTACGCGATAAACAAGATGCTTTGTTTGCCGAAGCATGCACCCCGTCGATGTTTGGTGGACGTAAAATGGTGATAATTTCGAATGCGGGTGATTCTGATGCAAAAACAATTCGGGATTTGATAGAGCATAATGGATTGGACGCAATGGTAATCGTGACGGCGGGCGATTTACGTTCGGGTGGTGGATTGCGCAGTTTATTTGAATCCGGTGATAAAATTGCGGCGGTTGCGTGTTATACCGATGATGCCAAGACACTTGAAAACCTTATTCGGAACGAATTATTTGCGGTGGCGGGCATCAAAGAAATATCCCCCGATGCAATGATGTATATGATAACACACCTTGGGGGTGATCGTGGAATTACCCGTGGTTTTTTGGGTAAAATTGCATTGTATGTCGATGAAAAGAAGACGGTCGATTTGGAAGATGTGGAAAAGTGTTTGCCCGATACCGGTGCGGCAAATACCGATGATTTTATGTATTCTTTGACGGCGGGACATATTCAACAAACCATGCTTGCATTGGATCGATTATTATATGACAACGCCGAACCTAATATGTTGGTTCGCATGTTGGACCGACATTTTAAAACTTTACTGACTGCGGTTGTAGATGGGCAATTACCGCGGTTGTTTTGGAAGGTTGCCGATAAGTTTAATGCGGCGATAAAAATATGGTCCGGGGGCGAAATAAGTAATGTTTTAATTCGCCTTAACGAATTAGAATCCCAGATACGAACCACGGGAATGCCGGCCGAGATTTTGTTGCGTGATTTTGCATTAAAGTTGGTATTAAAAACATATAAAATGTCTATTAAACGAAGGAATTAAAAATGTTGTCTTCTGTATATGCGCCAAAGGATTTTAAGCGATTACGTGTTGTTGGTGATTTAGTTGCGCGTTGTTTTGATTATATTACACCGTATATCCGTGCCGGTATCTCGACCGGAGAAATAGACAGAATGGTTGCAGATTTCCTGCGCAAAAATGGTGCGCGTTCTTCGGACCTTGGGTACCAAGGTTATCCAAAAAGTATTTGCACGTCGGTTAACGATGTTATTGTACATGGTATCCCAAGTGATGATGTTATATTAAAAGATGGCGATATTGTAAATGTTGATTTGACCGCAGAATACAAGGGTTTTCATGGCGATTCTTCACGTATGTTTATGATTGGAAATGTATCACCACGCGCACGTGAATTGGTGCAAACGTGTCAAGACGCACTGAACGCCGCAATTGCGGTGTGTGCGCCGGGCGTACCGTTGTCGGAAATTGGTAAAACAATTGAAGCGGTTGTGAAACCACATGGCTTTTCAATATCACGCGATTTTGTCGGACATGGAATTGGCAAGGTTATGCACGATGATCCGCAGATTTTTCATTTCTATGATAAAATGTGGGACCGTGTCAAGATGGTGCCGGGTTTGGTATTTACCATTGAACCGATGATAAATACCGGCCGGCCCGAATGCAAGATAGATGACGATGGTTGGACCGCAAGAACCGTTGATGGTGGGCTGTCGGCGCAATGGGAACACACATTGGGAATCACCGAAGATGGTGTCATAATCTTCACAGAAAAGATGATATGAAATGCTCAAAGAATCTGTTGATTCATCTTTGACCGCCGGACATCGCGAAAGATTACGTCAGAAATTTTTGGATGGAAAATTGGCGAAGTACGAAGTTTTGGAATTATTGTTAAGTTATGCAATACCGCGTCGTGATGTTCGCCCATTATCACGCAGATTGTATCAAAAATTTGGCGGAATGTTTCCAATATTATCTGCATCGATTGAAAAATTATGTGAAGTTCCGGGAATGGGGCGTAATACCGCAATATTTATAAAAACTGTTCAGCAAATAATCTTGGACGGTTATCGTGACGAACTTCAACAACAGCCTATTTTCCATAATATGGCGCAATTTGAAAATTATTGCAAATTAGAAATTGGTGGTAAAAACGTCGAAGAAATGCATATTATTCATCTGGATTCAGATGGTCGATTATTAGAAGACCAATTGCATTGTGTTGGTACACTTGATGAAACGCCACTGTATGCACGCGAAGTTATAAAACATGCGTTTGAAATCGGAACAAAAAACATCGCGCTGTTGCATAATCATCCATGCAAAAATGTTTCTTTTTCAACCCAAGACGTCGATATAACAAAGGTTTTTATATCTCAACTGAACACGGTCGGCATTGGTTTCGTTGATCATTATTTGGTGTCAGGTGGAATTTTGTATTCTATGAAAAATTTACACATACTTGACTATTCGGCATTTGGCGCATCGGGGTCTTGAATATCTGTATCGGCCAACACAGATATATCGGGGGCCACCGGTAATTCAGAATCCGGAATTTGAATCGCACCGGAATCATATATGCTTATATCTTCATAGTTTGATGCATCTGCACTTGTACCAGCACGTGCAGATAACATTGAATTTACTTGGTCCATATTTACACGAATTTCGCCACAACCCATTGCGAACAAATCACCACCGTATATAACATTCAATATTGGGCCGGTGGCGGTCAATATTCCAAAAATAACAGCCAATGTTTTGAAACTGTTTTTTATATCATTTTTGGATCCACGTATCATGGTTATGCCCCACATCATAACCAGTCCGCCGGTAATAAAGGCCAACACAATCCACGCGTTTTCAATAAAATCTTGGAAATTGCGCAGAACGCATCCCGGATCTTCCAGATATACAAATGTATCATCCGCACCATTAACATGCAACCCAGCGCGTTCCAGCATTCTTATAATATCATAAATATTATCCAATTTTTATGTCTTTTATTTTCTTCCGACCGCATTTGTGAAAAAGCCCGGAATTGTGAAATCTTCATCGTTCGCGGCGATACCGGCCCATCCGAACAAATCACCCATAATGCCCGAATCATCACGTTTTGCTTTCTTGAACGGCAATGGCAAGATGTTCTTTAACTTTCCGATTCTGCCACGTTCAGAACCCTTCTTGGACGTTGGTACATTAACCTGAGTATTTGCAAATTCACTTGCCAAATTTTCCAATGTGGCGTCAACTTCTTCCCCCGAAATAACATCATTTTTCTGTTCATCGACAACCGATTGTTCTTGTTGTATATCTTCGCGCAGTGGCGCCATGGTTTCCAACAATTCTTCCAATGTCTTTTCTGACGGGTCATCGGGCAGATCATCATCCAACATTTCTGTGATTTCAGAATCAGATTCGATAATATCGTCGTTTTCAATGTCAGAATGTGCTTCGGAAACTGTATCATCCGATGCATCTTCGGCCAGATTATCAGATTCTGGCGCAACCGCATTCAACGATATTTCGTCCGCACCACCGCCCAACACAGACAAAATCGGGACAAATGGCGTATCTGGTGCGGCATTTCGCGCAATTTTTATGCTTTCATCGGGTTCAGAATCTGTATTGTCGGCCACGGCGACCGGATTTGCCGTACAATCAACAAGATTTGATTCATCGACCGATTCGGTTGCTGCATCGACCGGTACCCCAAACAAAACCGTATCCGCACCAAGGTTTAATGTATTTCGAACCTCGTCAAACGCGGCACGTACTTCGTTTACATCAAAAACATCTGCCCCAGAAATATATACAATCTTTTTTTTCATCTTCCCTGTCCTTGGCCAACAATTATTCCGGAACGATTATATCACATTTTAGGGTTGAACGCATATAAAAAATGTCTTAAAATGGCAATATGTCGGATATCAAGGATCAAATCTTTTCAGAATTGGCAAAAGTAGAGGAGGGCGTGGCGCGTTTGCGGGCCGCCGCGGTCAATGCAGACAAACAAACCGACCTTGAGGTTGCCATTTTAACCAAACAGGTACGCAATCTGCGTGAAAAAAATGCCCAGGCGGCCGATTTGATTGATAAATCTATTGGAATATTAAAGAATTTGAAATGAGTGTTGTGTCGATACCTATTGTGAATAAAAATTACCCTATGGGCTGTGAAGACGGTCAAGAGGCGCGCCTGATTGAACTTGGCCAAATGGTGGATGCCCGTGCGCGTCAAATTTTGGACAAAATCGGCCCATTACCGGAAAGTTCACTTCTTGCGACATTGTGCATTGTTTTGGCGGACGAAGTGCGAAATCGGCCGACCCCGACCGTATCAGATGCCGACCTGCATGAAATTTTGGCCCGTATCCGCGAAATAAAGAATAAAATTATGCAATAATCTGCGTTTTTTTGGTTGTTATTTTTTTCTAAATGTTCTATGTTTCATGTCGTTATGAGTAAAGAAATCGTCGAAAGAATAGATTCACAACAATTGGCGGACGCCCTGTCTACGCGGTATTTGTCGTACGCGGTCAGTACGATTGTGTCGCGCGCTTTGCCCGATGTGCGTGACGGCCTTAAACCCGTCCACCGCCGTATTTTATATTCTATGTTGCGGCAAAAATTATCGCCGGCGGCCGCGTTTCGCAAATGTGCGACGGTTGTTGGTGACGTTTTGGGGCACTATCATCCGCACGGTGATTCGTCGGTTTATGATGCGATGGTTAGACTCGCCCAGGATTTTTCCGTTCGCTATCCATTGATTGATGGCCAGGGTAATTTCGGAAACATTGACGGCGACCCCCAGGCGGCATACCGTTATACCGAATCCAAAATGACCGAGGCGGCAATGCTGATTATGGACGGCATTGACGAAGACAGTGTCGATATGATGCCGAATTTTGATGGCACAACAACCGAACCTATGGTTATGCCGGGTGCGTTTCCGAACCTGCTTGCGAACGGTGGCATGGGCATTGCCGTTGGTATGGCAACAAATATTCCAACCCATAATGTGGCCGAGGTTTGTGATGCACTGACCCTTATGGTTGACAAACCAGAATCCACAACCGCCCAAATTATGAAGAAGATGATTGGCCCGGATTTTCCGACGGGCGGCGTGATGATTGACGATTTTGACACGATTGTTAAGAACTATGAAACGGGTCGTGGTGCATTTCGCATTCGTGCACGCTATGAAATCGAAGAATTGGAACGCGGCGGGTACCAGGTTATAATTACCGAAATCCCGTATGGAATTATAAAATCTAAATTGGTGGAACAGATTGGCGAAATGATAGATGCCATGAAATTACCACTGATTGACGACATATCGGATGAATCGACAACCGACGTGCGCATTGTTATCACACCCAAAAGTCGTAATGTCCCCGCGGATAAAATGATGGCCCATTTGTTTGCGATGACGGATGCAGAATATAAATTCAATATGAATTTCAATGTTATCGATTCCAATGGTGCACCACGTGTTATGGGAATTCGTGACGTATTGTTGGAATTTATCGCGCATCAAAAGAATGTCTTGTTGCGCCGTACGAAATGGCGACTTGGGAATATCGACAAACGTTTGGAAATATTGGGCGGTTTGCTGATAGTGTACCTGAATCTGGACCGCGTTATTGAAATCATCCGTACCGAAGACGAACCTAAGGCTGTTTTGATGGCGGAATTTAGTTTGACCGAGGTTCAGGTTGAATCCATCTTGAATACGCGCCTGCGCGCATTGCGTAAACTGGAAGAAATGGAAATACGGCGCGAAGACAAAAATTTGCGCACGGAACGTGAACAATTGCTTGCATTATTGGACAGCACGGAAATCCAAAACGCACAAATCAAGGCATGGTTCGCCGATATTAAACGGCAATTTGATAAAAAGACCGCACTGGGGCGGCGACGCACAACGTGGGCGCCCGCCACCGAAGACGTGGTTGTGAATGCCGAAGAATTTATTGAAAAGGAACCATTGACAATAATATTGTCCACAATGGGGTGGATTCGCGCGGCGCGTGGCCATATGGATTTGAATAACCTTGATCTAAAATTCAAAGAGGGCGATGAATTACAGTTTGCTTTCCATGCGATGTCCACCGACAAAATAAATCTGTTTGGTTCATCGGGGCGTATGTTTACTTTGGCTGCGAACGATTTGCCGTCGGCACGCGGATTTGGTGAATCTGTGCGTATGATGGCGGACATTGGGGCCGACGAAAGTATTGTGCGCGCATTTGTGTTGGACACATCTGCAAAATACTTGGTTGTGTCGCGCCATGGAAATGGGTTTATTGTGGCAGGCGAAAATTGCGTTGCACAAACGCGTACCGGAAAACAGGTTATGAATGTTGATGATAAAAATCCGTCGGCATTCTGTGTGCCTGTTGCCGGCGATACGATCGCGATGTCCGGTTCAAATGACAAAGTTTTGATATTCGCAACGTCGGAAATTCCCGAAATGATTCGGGGTAAGGGCGTAATTTTGCAAAAATACAATGCCGAACGGACGTATGTGTTGGATGTAATGTTCTTTAACGCGGCGGACGGTTTTGGTTGGACCACGGGTCGCGGCACAACGAAATTGGACGATTGGCGACCATGGGTTGGCAAACGTGCAACCCAGGGCCGCACCATCCCCGTTGGATTCCCACGAAGTGGCCGCTTTGGTCGATAGCCAAAATGCTTGACATTTTGCTATTGTTGTATAAAATTCTTCCAAAGAGGTTATAATGGAACAAAGCAAAAAAGAAGGCAAACCAGCCGTGATAGTGACTGTTTTAGGACGGAAAAAATCACAATGTATTATTACCCCAGAAATGATTTCTGAATCTCGGTTTGCCGAACGTTTTAAGAACGGTTTAGAGTTTAGTATGGAATGGATTAATTTCTATATATCCCTTGCCCAAATTGGAATCTTTGATATGTCATCCGAAATAGATTTAACATTTCAAAATATTGATTCTGTGACGTGTTGCACACTTGGTGGTATAGAATTTAAAGATTTGAAATTTGAAAAAGTTAGGCAAGTGTGTGCAGATTGCCTTATTAGTGGGTCGTGGGATTTACGTACAGTCGAAGAAATTCGTTTTACAGATGCGGCTTTTACATCCGATGCCAAAATTCAATTTAATCCAAATGCCCGATTTATTGACCTTGGAAATTCTACGGGTTTAACAGGTAAACACGATTTGAGAAATGTTAGTTATATTG
>JAGCET010000010.1 GCA_017650505.1 Alphaproteobacteria bacterium | reverse complement strand
CGGCGGGGCCGGCAAGCACGAGTGGCATACCCACGAAGTGCGAGCCGGGGGCGGGTAAAAAACAACATATAACAAACCCGCCCCCGCATCGCGCAATATTATTATTTGCGCTCTGCGGCCCCGCCGCAAGGGCGGGGCAGAAGAACTAAACAAACAAAAAAGGAGAAGAAATGAAAAAATATATATTACTGGTTTTATTGGTTGCATCTGCGGCGTATGCGGACGTTGCGTATCAACAAAAGGTACCGAACGAATCGGAAAATGATATCGTGACAAGTCAAGAATATGTAAATGACCGTGTTGGACGCAGTCAGGATTTAATACAACCATTACCCCTTGGTACAACGGTGGATAAAATTGTGACACCACCGGCAACCGTTGGTGGAGCGCCCGGTGCACGTGATATTGTGACCGATCTTGCCACCGGCGCATCGGACGGCATACCGACATCGGGCACAGTGTACACGGCCACCAATGCAAAAAATGACAACATACGGGCATTTAACAACCAAAACGTTGTCACATATACAGGAACAAATACCGTTGGCGCTGCTGGTCTGCCTGGTCGTGGCATTGTGACCAGTACACCAATTTACAGTAGAGAGATGAACACATACGAAAACGGACTGGTTCGCGCATCTACGTTAAATGAAGCCGTGCAATATGCAATTGACCACGAATTAACGCGGAATGATTCCGACCCCCAGGGGACATTGTGGGACGTGACGGCCCTGACCGCACCCGCACCGTTGCCAGTCACGGCAAATCTGCCACCAACAATCGAGACGTTCGATATGAGCAAGGTATGTTATAAACCGATAGTTCCGAGTGAAACAAAGCCTGGCGGACGGGGTTATTGTACCGAAAGCCGATGGGGACCGGATACAGCAACACCAAACGAATATTCACATGCCGGCGATTGGGGTGTGGTGTTTAATCATGAAACCGGAATTAGCGCTGATGGAGTGACGTGTACGGGGGCAAACAGTCAGTACTGTAATAAAGAAATCCGCGGAATCAGCGCATGTATATCAACTCCCGGTAACGTGGTCATGGGTGGCTCGGTACCATCATCATTATGGGCAACATTGGATGCGGCATATAATGCACATAAAAACGGTGAATCTTTGGCATCGGATGCAAAGTATTGTTATTGCAAATTGACCGCACCCGCGGTGACTGGACCAAACGGTACGGCATCACGTTGGGTGTATTATAATGGAGTTAGTGCCACCAGGTGTGCGACCGAATGTACAAAATGGTGCCTGATCCTTACGCGTGCCCGCTATAACTTCGCCATGTTCGGTGCGTATGATGAATAAGTATTACGATTTTTAAAAAACGCTTGCATTTTTTCTTTTTTTGTCATATTATGCGGGCACGTGCCGTTTGGTGCGAAGAACACAACCATCGTGGGAATTTCTGTCCGAACTTTCGGTTTGCGTCCCCAGGTGGCGAGGACAACAACAGAAATAAAAGGATAAATCATGGCATTGCCAACTTTTACTATGCAACAATTGATGGAGGCTGGCGTTCATTTTGGACATCACACCCGTCGTTGGAACCCACTTATGACACCGTATGTTTATGGCGTCAAGGATAAAATTCATATTATCAATTTGAATAAGACTGCGCCGCTGTTGCATCGCGCATTGGTCGCGTTGGAGGCTATTTCCGCCGCCGGGGGCAAGGTTTTATTCGTCGCAACCAAGCACCAGGCCAAAGATATCGTCAAAGATGCGGCCGAACGTTGCGGACAATTCTATGTGAACAATCGTTGGTTGGGTGGTATGCTGACCAATTGGACAACCGTGTCGCAATCTATCCGCCGTCTGAAAAAGATGGAGGCCGATATTGCGAACGCCGATAAATTGGGCCTTACCAAGAAAGAGGTCGGTGTTATGACCAAAGAAGTCGCAAAACTGCGTGATATCTTTGGCGGAATTTTGGATATGCACGGTGTGCCCCAGGTTATGATTGTTATCGACGTGCCGCGCGAAATGAACGCAGTACGCGAGGCGAAAAACCTGGATATTCCGACGATTGCTATTTGCGATACTAATGCGAATCCGGAAATGGTTGACTATCCGGTGCCGGGAAATGACGATGCGTCGCGTGCGACACAACTGTATTGCGATTTGTTCGTTGATGCAATTTTGTCCGGTTTGGAAAAGCGCCTTGGTGGTGCGGCCGGTAAAAAGGTTGAGGCATCTATGGACGATGAACACGATGCGATGGAAGACGAAATGAAAGATAAAGAAATGAAGGTTCGTTCCCGTGCATCTGCGTCGCGTGCAGAACGTCGTGAAAAATTGGCGGACAAGGCAGAAAAGGCCGCAAAATAATATTACTGTGTTGCCCGGCGGAACTTTTGCCGGGCGGCACGTTATGATAAATTTACCGTAAAAAAATACAAGGGAGATAAAAATGGCAGAAGTGACAGCAAAACTTATCCAAGAACTGCGCGAAAAAACGTCCGCGGGTATGATGGATTGCAAAAAGGCATTGATGGAAAATAACGGCGATATCCAGGCGGCATCTGATTGGTTGCGGCAAAAGGGTATTGTCAAGGCGGCATCTAAGGCCGGTCGTGTTGCGGCTTCGGGTTTGGTGACCGTGGTAAAGTGCGACAATATGGGGTGCGTTGTTGAATTGAACGCCGAAACAGATTTTGTTGCGAAAAACGACAAGTTCCAAAAATTGGTTGCCGATGTCGCGAACAAGGCGCTGGAACTGTCCGGTGATTTTGATGCGACACTGAATGCGGTGCGCGAAGACATTGCGGCCACAATCGCGACGATTGGCGAAAATATGAATCTGCGCCGGATTGCAAAAGTTTCCGGTCAGCATATTTTTAGTTATATTCACAATGCGCTGGTCCCGGGAATGGGGCAAATTGGTGTTGCCGTTGCAATCGATGGTGATTCGGATAAAATTGCCGAAATTGGACCGAAAATCGCAATGCATATTGCCGCGAATAAACCGGAATTTATGACGATTGCCGATGTTGACCCGGCGGCGGTTGAACGCGAGAAAAAGGTGTTTGTTGAATCAGGTGCGACCGCGGGTAAACCGGAAAATGTCGTTGAAAAAATGGTGGCCGGTCGTATTCAAAAATGGTATGCGGAATCTGTATTGGAAGAACAACCGTTCGTTATGGATCCGTCCAAGACCGTGAAACAGGTTCTGAATGAAGCCGGTGGAAAATTGGCGGGCTTTGCGTATTTCGTGCTTGGCGAAGGTATTGAAAAACGTGAAGATAACCTGGCCGATGAAGTGGCGAAAATGTTGAACTAGTGTTAGTGGTTAGTGCGCGGGGCAAATGCCCCGCATGTTTTTTGATTTTGTATTTTATGCTTGTATTAAATTTATAAATTTTGCTAGACTGACTTTGGATCGAATGGGAATTCGATTCGGGGCTTTGACAGGCCTTACAGATAACCGGCACATTATGTCGTAATCCCTAAAATTCCGATGTTTTGTGTCGTAAGAAATACACCCCGAATGTCGGGGTGCCCGTGGCGGATGTATAAAGGCCACGGGGGTCATTGTTATCTGTGATTTGTCAACACCCCGACCTGTCGAAATTCGACGGCGATTTTCATTTTAGTGGAGGCCGATTTGCGGCGGGACTGAGTCTCTGGAACTAAACAAAAAGGAGAAGAAATGAAAAAAGTTATTTTATTATTCAGTATAATTATATCGACCGCGTATGCGGATACGGCGTATCAGCAAAAGGTACCAAGCGAATCGGAAAATGATATTTTAACATCGCAAGAATATGTGGATGATCGTGTGGGACGCAGCCAGGATTTAATCCAACCATTGCCCTCCGGGACGACGGTGGATAAAATTGTAACACCACCGGCAACCGCGGGTGGTACACCGGGGGCACGCGATATCGTAACAGATTTAACAAATGGTGCATCGGACGGCATCCCGACATCCGATGCGGTGCTTGATGCCACCAATGCAAAAAACGATAAAATAAGGAAGTTAAACGATCAAAACGTTGTCACATATACTGGAACTGTTCTTGTTGATGGGGGGCGGCGTGGCCTTGGTATTGTTACCGGAACGCCGATATACAGTGCCGAACATAATACATACGAAAATGGTCTTGTGCGTGCATCAACATTAAATGCGGCGGTACAGTATGCAATTGACCATGAATTAACACGTAATGATTCTGACCCCCAGGGGACATTATGGGATGTAACGGCATTGACCGTGCCGGCACCGCTGCCTGTTACGGCGAACCTGCTTGCACATGTAAACGGAAGCCAGAACACAAGTTGTCGCAAAGGCTTAAATGGTTCTAACATGCAGGGGCACTGCAGCAGCACATTATATGCCAATATGTCGCGTGGTGATTGGGGGTGTGTATTTCCGTATGAAACGGGTATAACATATCCAAATAATACATGTGTTGGTACAAACTGTTATAAAGAAATCCACGGTATTGCGACTTGTACAAATGTGGCGCCCCCAACAGGTACAAAAACAAATCAACGTGTTTCGGCAACAATGAACGCCGTATTGAATGCCACGTATAATTCCCATAAAAATGGTGATCCGATTCCCGATGATTATGTTCATTGCTATATGCAATTAAAGAACCCGATAACAAATAATTCCGAACCAAATTGGGTTTACAGAACAAGTTTTACAAATACATCGGATAGTTGTGCAAACCAATGTATAGGTTATATTGTTGATGCTGTTATGCGTAACCCCGCAGTTCGTATTGAACTTTTCGGGGCATACTAAAAAAATGTTATGATGGGCGTTTTTGTCCGCCTTCGCCGATAAGTGTGAAATTTATTTCATAATTGTGAATGATGCTACGGCGAGACACTAGAAATGATTCTTGCAAAATTTGCGTCCAGCGTGTGTTTTTAGATATGTTTCAAAATCACGTGCTTTGTGTTCTTCTTTAAATGCAAAATAATTTTTTAACTTCCAAGGGATAAATTTTCTTGTATACGGTGATTTACCGGAATTGTGTTCTTGCAATCTGCCTTTCAAATCATGAGTAAAACCGACATAGAAAGAATCAGGATTTGATGAAGATTGTAAAATATATACATAAAACATTTTTTTGCCCGTTCTGTCCTGGTTGTGCTTTCGCACACCCGCGGCCGCGACCGCGGCATTCCGTTTTGCACGCTTAAATCCGCTAATCGCGGCTTTGCGCTAGCAAAGACGGATGGTGGCCCTGGTCGGTTCCGGCCTTTGCCGGAATGACAACAAATTGCATTCGCAATTTATTTTTACTGCACTTCGTTTGTAAAAATTCGTCCGACGTCGGGACAAAAATGAAAAACGCCCTGGGTAGGCGTTTTTGATTTTTGGTGGCCCTGGTCGGACTTGAACCGACACTCCTTGCGGAACTTGATTTTGAGTCAAGCGCGTCTACCAATTCCACCACAGGGCCATGCGCAAAATCTATTTAGACTTCTTTGCTTCAATTTTCTTTACCAAACGTGCACTGCGATTCGCTTTGTGAACCGGTTTTTTTGCCGGTTTTTCGGGTGCACCGTTCTTTTTAATAATTGCACGTTTAATTTCCGCCATATCCGGAGTCAGGCGCGAAACCGGTTTCGCCATAACATACGCATCCAAACCGCCATGTTTGGTCAGTGTGCGCAAACCCGCCGCCGACAAACGCAACGAAAAGTCCCGTCCCAAAATATCACTGTGGAACTTTAACACATGCAAATTCGGCAAGAACGTACGCTTTGTATGACGTTCAGAATGCGACACATTCATACCGACTTCTGTTTTTTTACCTGTTACTTTACATACACGTGGCATATCAAATCCTTTAATCACTGGGGCATAATTTATAACAAAAATCCCCAAAAGTCAAGCGTTCTTTTGAAAATTTATATTTTTAATTGGGCGGCATATATTCTTATACGCTTGAATTTTCAAAAAGTGCCATTATATAAAGGACAACGAAAAATAAAGGAGTCAATTATGAATCCACAAGAAGAAATGCAAGAAACCCCAGAACAGGCGATTGCAAAATATACAACAGACTTTACGAAACTTGCCGCCGATGGCAAGTTGGATCCGGTTATCGGTCGCGATGAAGAAATTCGTCGCACTATCCAGGTGTTGTCCCGTCGAACCAAAAATAATCCGGTTTTGATTGGAAACCCCGGTGTTGGTAAGACTGCAATAGTCGAAGGTTTGGCCGAACGTATAATTTCGCGCGATATTCCGGAAAACCTGCAAAACAAAAAATTATTGTCGCTTGATTTGGGCGCAATGATGGCGGGCGCGATGTTCCGCGGTCAATTTGAATCACGGTTCAAGGCTATATTAAAGGCGGTCAAAGATGCAAATGGGCAAATAATCTTGTTCATTGACGAATTGCATACATTGGTCGGCGCCGGTAAAGGCGAAGGCAGTATGGATGCTGGGAACCTGATTAAGCCAATGTTGGCTCGTGGTGAATTGCACTGTTTGGGTGCAACAACATTGGATGAATATCGCCAATATATTGAAAAAGACCCGGCGTTGGCGCGTCGATTTCAACCGGTCTATATTGACGAACCGACGGTGGACGATACCATTTCGATTTTGCGTGGGTTAAAGGAAAAATATGAAGGTCATCACGGGGTGCGTATTGCGGATGCGGCATTGGTCGCGGCGGTGCGTTTGTCGGACCGATATATTACCGACCGATTTTTGCCGGACAAGGCAATCGACCTTATGGACGAAGCGGCGGCCCGTGTTCGTATAGAGGTTGCGTCAAAACCGGATGCGTTGGACGAAGTTGATCGGCACCTTATGCAATTAAAGATTGAACAACAGGCGTTAAAGAAAGAAAAAGACGAAGAGTCCAAAAAGCGCCTTGGGGAATTGGAAAAAATCATTGCAGAAACGCAAGAAAAATCCGATAAACTGACCGCCGAATGGCGCGCAGAACAGGAAAAAATGCGTGGTCTGTCCGATGCGATGGCGGCCCTTGATGCGGCCAAGGCCGAAGTCGCTTCGGCGATGCGAAATGGCGATTATGAAAAAGCGTCGGCCCTGCAATACGGTAAAATTCCGGAATTGGAAGAAAAAATAAAAAAGATGAATTCTGAATCGCGCGAATATAAAACTGTGTTGCCCGAACATATTGCGGCGGTGGTTAGCAAATGGACCGGGGTTCCGGCCGACCGTTTGACCGTTGCCGAACAATCAAAACTGTTGAATATTGAAGATGAATTGCGCAAGCGCGTTGTTGGCCAAGATGAAGCATTGGCCGTTGTTTCCCGTGCGATTCGTCGTTCACGTGCAGGTTTGTCCGATCCGCGCAGACCGTCGGGCAGTTTTATGTTCCTTGGGCCAACCGGCGTCGGTAAGACCGAGGTTGCCAAGGCATTGGCGGAATACCTGTTTAACGATGACACGGCAATGACCCGTATAGATATGAGTGAATATATGGAACCGCATTCTGTCGCGCGTTTAATCGGCAGTCCCCCGGGATATGTCGGATATGAACAGGGCGGAACATTGACCGAAAGCGTTCGTCGTCGCCCGTACCAGGTGTTATTGTTCGATGAAATCGAAAAGGCGCATCCGGATGTGTTCAATGTGTTTTTGCAAATTTTGGACGATGGACGTTTGACCGATGGCCAGGGGCATATTGTGAACTTTACAAACACAATTATAATTATGACAAGTAATCTGCCCGATATGGCCGCGGTGAAAAAACATTTCCGCCCGGAATTTATAAACCGAATCGACGAAATAGTGTTCTTTAACCAATTGGGCAAAGACGTAATGTCGGGCATTGTCGAAATTCAACTTCGTGGCGTGCGTAAACGTTTGGCGGCGCGTCGGATAGAATTGAATGTGACGGACAAGGCGATCAAATGGTTGGCCGAAAACGGTTATGACCCGGTATTCGGTGCGCGACCGTTGAAACGTCTGATTACATCGGCGGTTGAGGATAAAATTGCAGATTTGATTTTATCTGATGCCGTTGGTGAAGGTGGCACCGTTTACGTCGATGTTCACGGTAAGGATTTAACCGTAAAATAGTTTGTGATAATTACATGCGGGGTAAACGCCCCGCATTTTGAATAACCATATCTTGCCCATTTAGGAAATAAAAAAATCCGCCGATTGGCGGATTTTGAACTTATAGTTTTTTCATCGCGGAAACGTCGACTTCGACCATTGTCATGCCGTTTCTGTCGACTTCGCCCCAAACTTCGATAAAATCGTTTGGCGATACGGTCATGCCGCCCCAATCTTCATCATCTATTTCCAGGTTGATTGTTCCGGTCGTATCTTGGAACACGTACGAATTTTCACCGTTTTGACGCAGCAAGTATCCGCGAATTATAACCGGCGAATTATCGGCCAGTCCGCGAACCTGTTCAACGGTCATAACTTCGGTCACGTTGTTGTTGGCCATATTATTTGAACCGGCCATCGCGGCCCCCGATGTAATTACACCGACCACCGCAAATACAGATATTTTCTTCATTTGTTTTTCCTTTGGTTTTAATGTTTATTGTGCTTTTGACACGACATTATTATACCCCAAAGACACGGAAAAATATTCAGGAATGGTTTCGTAAAATTTTTATAACAATGCGTGCAATTGTGCGCCGTTTGTGTTCAGCCATCTTTTTGCGCGTTCTATGCCAAAGCCGTACAGGGTGTGAACCTGGGCCCAGAATTCGGGTGAATGATTCATGTGTTTTGTGTGTGACAATTCGTGCATGACAACGTATCGCATTACATCGTATGGTGCAAATGCCAACCGCCATGAAAAAGAAATTGTTCCGGTTGTTGAACAAGAACCCCATCGCGATGAAGTATCACGCAGGCAAATCCTGCGCGGCCAAAATTCACGTGGTGTTTTTCGAATAAGATTGCGAATTTCTTTTAACAATTCTGATTTTATAAATGTGCGCACTCGGTTTTCCAATAATGCGCCATCGCCACCAACGAACAGAGTGTACATACCGTTATCATTCAACACAAATTTTGTTCCACGAATTGTTGCGTCGTATATAACCATTACTTTCCGGTCCAAAAAATCAAACCGGTCGCCGGATTTTAATTTTGCCTTGGTCGGTGCGTTCATGAAAAATTTATCCAGCCAGCGGTGCTTCTGTTCAATAAATTTCATTACTGCGCCGGTTGTTGCCAACCATGGACGCGAGACATTTATAACGCGCGTGTCGCCCGCATGTGGACGCAGGGTTATATTACGCAATCCGCGTTTCACGGTTATAACAATTGGGACTTTTTCGCCCGCGGAAGTTGTGAATTCAAATTCTGACATTTTTCATCTTGGCCTTAATTGCCGCGGTAATTGCGTCGGCATCAAAACCGTATTCACGGTATACCATATCGCCCGATCCGGATGTTCCAAATTCATCGATACCAATCACGTCATCGGCGAATTCGAACCAAGATGCGGTGGCGCCGGATTCGATAGCGAAAACACGACCGCGCAAAATGTTTGCACGATATTCGGGTGGGGATGCGCGGAAATGCGATACAGACGGAACACTGACCACGTTAACACCCGCGCCAATACGGCGTGCAACGGCAATGGCCAATGGAACCTCGGACCCGGTGGCAAGTAATGTGATGCGTGCGCGACGTTCCGGACACCGATAGATTATGTACCCGCCGAAATCCATTTCATCGCATGGTGCGTCGCCAATTCTGGCAATTTTCTGACGCGTTAGGACTATGCACGATGGACGCGATGTTTCGCCCAATGCTGTGCGCCATGCCCAGGCAACCTCGCTTATATTACATGGGCGAAAGACATTCATATTCGGAACCAAGCGCAGGCCGGCCAACTGTTCGACCGGTTGATGTGTCGGCCCATCGGCACCGACGGCAATACTGTCGTGTGTCAAAACGTATACGACCGGCAATCCGGACAGTGCGGCCAATCGCATCGCGCCACGCATGTAATCACTGAACACCAAAAAGGTTGAACCGACGGTGCGTATTCCGCAATACGCCATGCCATTCATAATCGCCGCCATCGCGTGTTCGCGCACACCATAGTTGATATAGTTCCCGGAAAAATTTGTTGGTGTTATGTCCCGTGTGCCTGAAATATGGACGTTTGTGTTGTTGCCCAAATCGGCACTGCCCAGTATAAGGTTTGCGCCGCGCGCCAATAATCGCGCAAGGTATGCACCCGACATTTCACGTGTGGATACAAAGTGCGGCATATCCGGAATACCGGCGCGTGGGATGAACGGATATCGTGGCCGTGGGGTTGATTTATGTGTGTGTGCCAACATTTGCCACAATTTGCGTCCCGTTTCAGAATCAAATTGCCGTATCAAATTGGTCAGTTCTTCATTGCCCAGTTCAAAACCATGTGCGCGCGCATTTCCCGCCAAAGACGAACCCGCACCCAAAACAGTATTGCATTGAATAAACAGTGGCGCATCGGAACCCGGCGTGACCCCATCATATATTTCATCGAAATCGTTTCCGTTTGCAACCCGCACATCAAAGCCCGCGGCCCGCATACGCATTGCGACATTTACATCTGTTTGGGCGACACCGTCGATACTAAGTCCATTGTTATCCCAAAACAGGACCAGGTTGTTCAGTTTATATCGACCGGCGAATGCGATGGCTTCTTGGGCGACACCTTCTATTAAATCGCCATCGGAACACAGGCAATACACACGTCCGCCCGTTTTATTATGCTTTGCGGCGATTGCCATACCGACCGCGTTTGCGATACCTTGGCCCAATGGCCCCGTGGTTGCAGAAACACCGTCAATTCCGAATTCCGGATGTCCCGGCAGGCCGTTTAACCGCCGGAAAGAATCCAAATCGCCAATTTTATATCCCGCCAGTTTCAAAACCGCGTACAGCATTGCCGAACCGTGTCCCGCCGACAAAACGAATCGGTCGGTGTCCGGATTCAGTAATACCGCATAAATCATTGTTATAATATCGGCCGCCCCAAGTGCGATGCCAATGTGGCCACTTTTTGCATGACGAATGGCGCGCAGCGCATCGGATCGCACGACGTTTGACATTTCTTGTAAATTTTTGGCATCTATCATCATTTTGTGATATTATATCATAAAAAAGGAACGAAATAAAATGTTAAAAATATGGACAGACGGCAGTTGTTTGGGAAACCCCGGCCCCGGCGGTTGGGCATTTGTGGCGACCGATGGGGTAAATCGTGCAGAACGCAGTGGCGGGGAAAAGAACACAACGAATAATCGTATGGAGCTTATGGCGGTGATGCGTGCATTGACCGCGGCGCATCGGCATCCGGCGGTTGAAATTCACACCGACAGCCAATATGTGAAAAACGGAATGCAAACGTGGATAAAAAATTGGCGCAAGAATAATTGGCGCACGGCGGACAGAAAGCCGGTAAAAAATCAAGATTTGTGGATTGCACTGGACGAATTGGCGGGCAAAATAAAAATTCATTGGGTTTGGGTTCGTGGGCATAACGGCGAAGAATTAAACGAGCGATGCGACGAATTGGCACGCACCGCCGCCGAGAAGTTAAAATAGTTGCATATTGGAAATGCCATGGTAGGATTTCGGCAAAACAGGGGGTAAATAATGCAACGCTATAAAATTTTGGATAAATCGAAATCGGTTTTGGGCTATGCGTTGAGGGTGTGTACGCGTCGGGGAAATCCAATTACAATCGATGTGGGGAGAAATCCGGCAACCGATAAATTGCAACCGGGGAACCGGATTACGGTTCTGCGTGATAAATATTTGTCGTGTGAAGATTATGTTTACCTGTATCGTGGCGGAATGCATATGAATACACGGCCGGCATCGTTGGAAAAGTACGCGGTAAAGATGTATATTGAAAACCTGCCGGGGGTGTTTGATTGCGGGAAACTTGATCGGGCAAAGTTCAAAATCGCACTGTGGCACGAATGTGACCGCCGTGGGATAAGGCCGCACCTTACCGCGTGGCATAATTTGCAAAATATACTTATGCACCGCGCAAGGAATGATTATGTGCTTTAATGTTGTTTGGCTTTTTTAAGGTCAAACATGCGGTTTGCAATTTGACGGCTTAGATCCATGCCGTCTGTTCCAACGGCCTGTTCAAGTTCTTCATAATTTGTGAAACGCAAATAGTGCAATGCCGCCATTGCTCCATACAATATGTCAGCGTCGTAAATTCTTCCATCTTGGAATACCGGGTATGGGTCAAGTTTCCATCCACGAACATATTCAATTTGTTCATGAATCAAGTGTGGCAAATCACAGTTTGTCAAAGAATGAAATAAATCTTTTGGGTCTAAGGCACCTGTCTTTTCTGTATCGGGATAAAAAGGTTCAACATGGCTGTAATCAATCCTACCACAATTCCTGTCGCGATTTATAAAGGCCGGCAATTTAACCTTTTCTAAAACGTCTGTCTTGAACTTTGTGTTATCCACAACACAAACACCAGAGCAGAATTTGGCATCTTTATCGATTTTTTTTCTTTCGATTATATTTTCTTGTTCGGCATCTGCAATCAAATTTACAATTTTGTGTTGATAGGAACATTGTATACTACGACCATACGGTTGTTCCACACCGGGTTGAAAATATGCATATTGAATAGGCATAAAAAAATCCCGTGCATTACGTATACTGTCAACGAAATCGAGTTCGTATGTTGTATTTGGAATTGTGGGTTTATCATAATTCGACATGTCGTCGGTTGTCCGTGCAAGGATGGTTGCATCCATAATCGCCAAATAATTTTTTAATTTTATTGCATATAATCTTTGCATTGTGTCGAATACACTAGTACCCTTTGAATGAGTATGCGTTTTTTTCATTTTGTACCTCTTTTGGGCGCATTGTATATGACTAATTTTTTTTTGTCAAATTATTTTTGTGCAAAAGTCGGTTGAATTCTATCAATGTTTTGATTAGAATGTGGAAAAAACCACAGGGGTATAAAATGGCGCAGAAATTATTTGATATGTTGCAAGAGCGTGGATTTGTCAAAGATATGACCCATCCCGCCCAAATATGTGAATTGTTGAACGGCGATAAAAAAATTACTTTCTATTTGGGAATTGACCCGACGGCGGACAGTTTGCATATTGGGCATTTCTTTGCGTTGCGTATGTTTCGTCATCTGCAAAATGCGGGGCATCGTGGAATTTTGCTGATTGGTGGCGCGACAAGTATGGTTGGCGACCCAACCGGAAAGTCTGATATGCGCAAAATGTTGACGCGTGAACAGGTTGAACACAATTTGAACGAAGTCAAAGTTTTGGCCCGTCGTTTCGTGTTGCCGGGAACGGAAATTGTAAATAATGCCGATTGGATGAATAAGTTTACCTATGTTGATTTTATGCGGATGGTTTGTGTGCATTTTAATGTCAGCATAATGTTGGCAAGCGAGGCCTATGCCCGTCGTCGCGAAAACGGTGGTTTGACATTTTTGGAAATGGGTTATATGCCGATGCAGGCGTATGATTTCGTGCATTTGCATAATGAATATGGTTGCGTTCTTGAAATCGGGGGCAGTGACCAGTGGGGAAATATCGTTGCCGGTACCGAACTGTTCCGCAAGATGAATATTGAAAATGGAAACGATCGGGGCGAAATTTACGGTTTGACTTCGCCGTTGCTTATGACGGCCGATGGCAAAAAAATGGGAAAAACGGAAAAAGGCACACTGTGGGTCGCGCGCGACAAGACTACGCCGTTCGATTTTTACCAATATTTTTATAATACCGGGGATGAAAATACAGAAATGCTGTTGGCATTGTTTACCGATATTCCGATGGATGAAATACGCCAAATGTGCGTGTCTGATATAATCGCGGCGAAAAAACGTATGGCGTTCGAGATTACTAAACTGATACACGGGCCGGAATTGGCACAAATGGCGGCGGATACCGCGGCGGGGCTGTTTGGTGGCGGTGGAAATGCCGAAAATATGCCAAGTCGCGAAATCGAAATGCCCGAACAAATGGGGGCGTTGGATTTCTTGGTCACGGCGGGTCTGTTTGATTCGAAATCTGATGCGCGCCGTATGATAGAGCAGGGCGGCGTCCAAATTGACGGCGTGCGGTTGTCTGATTGGCGCGCGGTTTTGATGAAAAAGCCGGAATTCGTGGTGCAAAAGGGTAAAAAGACATTCCTGCGGGTGATTGTGAAGTAATGTTGCGAATTGTTTTGACTTTGGCGATTTTGGGTGGAGGGGCGATATCGTCGGCGTTGGCCGGACCGTCTGAATTGGACAAGATTCAATCGCAAATTCGTCAAACAGAACAGAAGAACAAGCAATTAGAGCAACAGGTTAAAACGTCTGATCGCGACGTTGCCAAAACTAAAAAGCAATTGGTGACCGCTGCAGACAAGGTGTCTTCGTTGGAAGAACTGCGCGCGGATATTACCAAGAAGATTGCCGAATTGGATGCGCGGCGCGCCGAAATTTCGGCGGAATTAGAAAAAAATCGCGTTCGTGTTTCGGATGCGGGGGCTGCGGTGCTCTTCATTGCGTCGCACCCAAGTTTCGATTCGGAAAATATGCACGATTTTGTTTTGACTTCGGCGATTTTGACGGGTATGTCGGACCGGTTCGATGAACAAATCCAAGATGCGACGCGCAAAATTGCAGAATTAGATAAAATTCGCGAAATGCGCGCGGTTGAAAAAGAAAAACTGGACCGGACCGCCAAAAAATATTTGGATGAAAAGGCATTGTTGGATAAACTGTTGCGGCGGCGTTCGGCCCAAAATGAAAAACTGCGGGGCGAGCAAGCAGCACTGCAAAAGAAATTGCGTGAACTGTCGGCGCGCGCAAAGACTATATCGGAATTGTCCGCCGGCGTTGGGAGTTCGGAAATGTCGTCTGATGCGCGGTTTTCGGTGCGAAAGTTGAATCAGCCCGTACGTGGTCGGGTCGTTGTGCGGTTTGGTGAAAAAACTGCGTTGGGTTTGAAATCGGACGGGTGGCGCATTCGCACGCGGTCTGATGCATTGGTGACTGCGCCGGCCGATGGCGTTGTAAAGTTTGCCGATGCGTTTAAGGGGTTCGGTCGTGTCATAATTATATCGCACAAAAATGGATACAACACGGTTATGACGAACCTTGGCGGAATTGATGTTGTCGTTGGCCAAGAAGTTTTGGCCGGAGAGCCAATTGGCCGTATGAATCCGAATAAGCCAGAGATGTACCTTGAGGTGCGACGTGGGGACAAGGCCATTGACCCGGCGCGTCTGTTCAAAGAAGAATAAGTTTTATTTAATAATCGGGTTGCGAACCCGGTTTTTTTATTATAAAATATATCCCCGGGAAAACGTAAGGATTTTGATATGTTGAAAAAAATACTTGTTTTGTTTGCAATGATTGTGCCGACCGTTGTGTTCGCGGCCGAAAAGAAGCAGGAACCCGTGGAACACCTGACCGACGAGCAAATTTACGATGAATTAAAGAAACTTGCATTGGTGTTCGAAGTGTCGCGCGACAATTTTGTCGAAGAAGCCGATGAACGCAAAATGTTGGAAGGTGCGATGAACGGAATGTTAGAGGCATTGGATCCGCATTCTTCATATCTGTCGGCGGACGATTTCAAAGACTTTAACGATAAATCGCACGGCGAATTTGGTGGATTGGGAATTCAAATTACGTCTGATCGTGGTGCGGTGCGGGTGATTTCGCCAATTGACGATACGCCGGCGGCACGGGCCGGAATCAAAGCGGGCGACTATATTACGCATATCGATGACGAACCGGTCTTTGATTTGACATTGAACCAGGCGGTCAAGAAAATGAAGGGTAAACCCGGAACAAAAGTTAAACTGACGGTCGTGTCCGATGATAAAGAGCCGAAAACAATGACACTGAAACGTGCGATTATTAAGGTGCAATCGGTGAAATTTAGTGACAAGACTATTGCCGATGCCGAAGATGATGCGCCACGTGTCGGATATATTCGTATTTCTGACTTTGGGGCGACGACGGCCAAAGACCTGCGCGATGCAATTGCAAAGTTGGAAAAAAAGAATGTTGCCGGATATGTGTTGGATGTGCGGAATAATCCGGGTGGATATCTGACCGCGGCGATTGATGTTTCTGATGCTTTTTTGGATAGTGGTGAAATTGTGTCTACGCGCGGCAAAGAAAAAACCGATATTGATCGTGTCTTTGCCAAACCGGGGGATTTGACGAATGGAAAACCGTTGGTGGTTTTGATAAATCATGGGTCGGCATCGGCATCGGAAATTGTGGCGGGCGCAATCCAAGACAACGGACGCGGCGTTATTATGGGGTCGCAAAGTTTTGGCAAGGGCAGTGTGCAACAGCAAAAACCACTGGGCGATGGAACGGCGATTCATATAACAATTGCGCGGTATTATACACCTAATGGAACGTCAATTCAAAATACCGGGATTACGCCGGATGTGGAAGTACTGCACAGTAAAGTCGAGGCATTGGAAAAACGCGAAAGTAATTATTCCGAGGCTTCTTTCCGTAATTCATTGAAAAATGATGCGGCCGAAAAAAAGGCTAAAAAGAAAACGGACAAGGCAGATGCTAAATCTGATGATGACGATGAAGATCGGGAATTGAGTGAAGAAGAAAAAGATGCGCGCGATTACCAATTGCAACGTGGTATGGAAATGGTGATTGCGATGCATAAAATGGCCGAACACGCCAAGAATGCGGCCACAATAACATCGGAATCAGAAGAAAAGTCGGATAAAGAATAAGCAAAACCGCAAAATAAAAATGGCGCATCCGCGCCGTTTTTTATTCCCTTGCCTTATTTTAAAAATCGGGCTATGATGGGGCGATAAAATTATAAAAGGAAAGTGTAAAATGGCAAATTTGATTGTTGATGGAAACTGGGCGGCCGCAGATGTGGCATATCGGTGTGTGGACTTTGCGGCAATTTATCCAATTACGCCAAGCAGTACTATGGGCGAATTGGCCGATGAATGGTCGTTTCAGCATAAAAAAAATATCTGGGGCGCGATTCCGCAAATAATTGAAATGGAATCCGAAGGCGGGGCCGCCGGCGCAATGCATGGTGCGTTGCAAATGGGTGCATTGGCCACAACTTTTACCGCGTCCCAAGGTTTACTTTTGATGATTCCGAATATGTATAAAATCGCCGGGGAACAGACACCGTTTGTTATGCATGTTGCGGCGCGCGCGTTGGCAACGCATGCGTTGTCTATTTTTGGCGACCACAGTGATGTTATGTCGGTGCGTTCAACGGGTTTTGCATTGTTGTCTTCACACAATGTGCAACAGGCGCATGATATGGCCGCGATTGCGCATGCGGCAACTTTGCGCGCGCGGGTGCCGTTTTTGCATTTCTTTGACGGGTTCCGCACAAGTCATGAAGAATCACGATTGATGCGTTTGGATGATGCGGTTTTGCGTGAAATGATGCCGGAAAAATTGGTTTCGGAATATCATGCCGCGGGTATGAATCCGGATAATCCAAAAATTCGCGGAACGGCCCAGAACCCCGATGTGTATTTCCAGGGACGCGAGGCCGCAAATGAACTGTATATGTGCGTTCCGGAAATGGTTGCAACGTGTATGGATGAATTCGCACGTCTTACCGGACGTAAATATGGTTTGGTTGAATATGTTGGTGATAAAAATGCCGAAAATGTTATCGTTGCGATGGGCTCTGCCTGCGAAACCATCGAAGAGACAATTGCACATTTGCCGTCCGGATTTGGTTTGGTAAAGGTTCATCTGTATCGGCCGTTTCCGGTGGATGCTTTCTTGGGTGCGTTGCCGAAAACCGTGTGTCAAATCGCGGTGCTGGACAGAACCAAAGAACCCGGCGCGATTGGTGAACCGTTGTATATGGATGTAAAATCGGTTGTTGGTGATCGCGCGGCGGTGTTTGGGGGACGCTATGGTTTGGGGTCCAAAGAATTTAAGCCGCGTGATGTGGCCGCAATTTTTGAAAATATGAAACGCGGAACTTTGCATCATAATTTTACGGTTGGAATTGAAGATGATTTAACGGGATTGTCGTTGAAAACTGATACGGCATTTTCGGTGGAAGATCCGAATGTCAAGACCGCAATTCTGTATGGTATTGGCAGTGATGGTACCGTTGGTGCTGTTAAAAATATTGTAAAAATTGTTGGTGAAAATTCGGAACTTTATCCACAATCTTATGCGGTGTATGATTCCAAGAAATCGGGCGGGCTTACCGCGTCGCATATTCGATTTTCGGATAAACCAATTAAAAGTCAATATTTGGTTGAAGTCGCAGATTTTATTAGTGTTTCAAACTTTATGATTGCACAAAGGTTTGATGTTTTCCGTGGTCTGCGCGCCGGTGGTACGGTTATGATAAATACATCAATGGCACCGGATGCGGCATTTGCAAATTTGCCACGTGATGCCCAAGAACATCTTATGCGGATGCGTGCAAATGTATATTTCTTGGATGCAAATCGTGCGGCGGCGGAACTTGGGTTGGGCAACAGAATCAACACGTTTATTATGTTAAATTTCTTTAATTTGACACGTGTTATTGACCCGGCGGTTGCCGCAAAATCGGCAAAGGATGCGATTGAAAAAACATATAAGAAAAAAGGCATGGATGTTGTTCAGGCGAACTGGGCCGCAGTGGATTCGGCCGCAAAGTATTTGCATCATTTTGATTTGCCGTCGTCTGTATCAAATTTTGCACCGGACTTTGTGCCGGCGATGACCGCGGATGCGCCCAACGAGATTGCAGGCACACTTGGCGAAATGGCGGCGGGACGTGGCGACAGCTTGCCTGTATCGCGGTTCCGGGTTGGTGGCGAATTTGGTGCAGGGCAATATCCGGTTGGAACATCAAAATATGAAAAGCGTGCCGTTTCACCGCGCGTTGCGAAGTGCGATTTGGAAAAATGCATTCAGTGTGGGCGTTGTTCGATGCTCTGTCCACATGCGGCGATTCGTATCAAGGCCATGACCGAAGCTCAGGTTGCCGATGCCAAGGCCAAAGGAATAATTGTTGTCCCAATGAAGACACCGGAATTGGGTGCAAATATGTACTTTACAATTGCGATTTCGCCGGCGGATTGTACGGGTTGCGGTTTGTGTGTGAAAAACTGTCCGGTTGGGGCGATTAGTATGGTTGATGCAAATGCCGATGAGCAAAAAGTATTTGATGAAACGGTAAAGTTGCCGGATTTCTCGCGTGAAAAATTGAACCAGAATCTGCCAAAGCATATTGAATTGTTGCCGCATTATTTCGAATTTCCGGGTGCGTGTGCGGGTTGTGGTGAAACACCATATATCAAAATGATGGCGCATTTGTTTGGCGACCATTTGGTTGTCGCGAATGCGACGGGTTGTTCTTCAATTTATGGGGCGAACCTGCCAACAACACCGTGGACAACGGATGCAAACGGTCGTGGGCCGGCGTGGTCTAATTCGCTGTTCGAAGATAATGCAGAATATGGTTTGGGAATGCGTCTTGCACTGAATCAGCGTCGTGATATGTTGCGTGGATTGTTGTTTGAATTGGGGTTGCCGAATGTTGAAGAAATTTTTGCCGAAACAGATATTGAAAAACAACGCGCGATAAAAAAAGACTTGGCGAAAAAGTTAAAGGCAATCGATTCGCCGACGGCAAGACTCGCGGAAAGTATGCTGGGCGATGTTGTGCAGAAATCTGTATGGATTGTTGGTGGGGATGGATGGGCGTATGACATTGGATACGGTGGTTTGGACCATGTGTTGCACAGTGGCGAAAACGTCAACGTGTTGGTGTTGGATACCGAAGGATATTCGAATACCGGTGGCCAACAATCCAAGGCTACGCCGTTCGGGGCCAGTATGAAATTTGCAATCGGCGGAAAAAATCATGCGAAAAAAGATTTGGGCATGATTGCGATGATGTCGGGTGCATACGTTGCGCAAATTGCCATCGGTGCGAATCCGGTTCAGGCGATTAAGGCATTTCGCGAGGCCGCATCGTTTAACGGTCCGTCAATCATACTTGCCTATGCGCCATGTATTGCGCACGGGTTTGCGTTGCAGAATGGACCGGAACATCAAATGCAGATGGTGAACACCGGTGCATGGCCACTTTATCGGTTTGATCCGCGTTTGGTGATAGAAGGGCATAATCCATTGACGATGGATTCGAATGTTGATAATTTGGCACCATTGGAAGATTTCCTTAAGACCGAAACACGGTTTGGTGCGGCGCGTGCGGCGAATCCGAATTTTGATAAATTGGTCAAATATGCCAAGGAAAATAATCAGTACAAAACGCAACTGAAAAAATATATCGCGCATTTTGCGATGACGTTGGCGAACACACCAAAAGAAAATGGGGAGGGTTAGTATGAAAAAAATAATTTTTACATTGTTTGTTTGTACTTTAGCGGCGTGCACTTTTCAGACTAAACATCGTGGGTATGTTTTCCCCGATGATTTGGGTGATAAAATAGCAGATGTCAAAACCACGGCCCAGTTGGAAAATTTAATCGGTGCGCCCCAGGCAAAGACTATTTATGGTGATACCGTTTGGATTTATTTCGGTGAAAATGAAAACTATCGCGGCCCGTTGCCATTGATGTATGATAACAAGACGGTATTGCTTGTGTGGGTTAATGGGAACCGTGTTGTGCGTACCCAGATTTTGCATGACGACGATTTGCCGGATGTTACAATCGATTCTGATGAAACTAAGATTCCGGCGGCCATAGAATTGAATGCTATGCAAGAATTGTTCAATAATGTCGGTCGATTCAGTCCGGCGGGATTGGGGCAATAAAAAAACATATTTGCAAAATGTTTGTAAAATGTGTAAAATATATGCGAGAGGATGAATATGAATAGATTATTTTCTTTGTTGGTTTTGTTTATAGCCGTGCCGGCGTTTGCCGGTGACTGTGGTCCGGGGTATGTGTTGGTTGATATTCCAAAGATAGATGGAATCCGTGCTATGGAATGTCAAAAGTTATGGTGTCGCGATTTGGAAACCGGGAAAAGTATGGGGTCGGGCGATCGTGCGGCCAATGGTTATGTTGCGACGAATGCGCCG
>JAGCET010000009.1 GCA_017650505.1 Alphaproteobacteria bacterium | reverse complement strand
GCCTAGTTATTGTCAGGCGATATAAACCCGCAAATGCACGATTTTATCGTTCGTGTGCATATTTATAAATTGGACAATAATCCCATTTTATGATATAATAATTCTATGTCCAAAAAATACAGTGATAATTCGGTAAAACGTGGATTAGCCTGGCTAAGGCTTGGGTGGTTTTTCCATAATTTCTTGTTGATTTCGCCGGTTATAGTTTTGATTTACACCCAAAAAGGTATCACGGTTGGTGATTTCTTTTTGATTCAGGGCATATTCAGATTGGCTGCATTTCTGTTTGAAATTCCATCTGGATATTTATCAGATTGTTTCAGTCGCAAACGCGTAATGATAACTGGTGCATTTTTTGCGTTGTTTGGTTTTGTTGCTTTGGCCTTGGCAAATGGATTTTGGGGACTAATATTGGGCGAAGCGTTGCTTGGGGTGGCCAGTGCGCTATTTTCGGGCACATTAGAGGCGTACACATACGATTTGATGAAACGCAACAAAACGCAAAAACAATTCTTAAAAGAATTCGGAAGCATAACAACATGGGGCGGTGTTGCAAGTTTTGTTTCGGTTATTTTGGGTGGAATTTTATATGCGTACATTGGTGGAAATGGTTTGCTGTGGCTTATGGCGATGTTTGGTATATTGGTTGTATTTTGTTTTTTATTCTTGCCCGAGTTATCAGAAATAAAACGCGTTGTAAAACACAAAGGTGCGATTACAGATGCGGTATCTATTACATACAAAACGCTGAGAAATGCGAAGTTGAGGAACTTGATATTATTTCCGTCATTGTTTGGTGCGTTTACAATTGTGTTGCTGTGGATTATGCAGCCGATTATGGAAACGGCGCACGTTCCGGTTGCTTTGTTCGGGTTTTATATGGGTATAAACCATTTGTCGGCAATATTCTTTGCAAAATATGCATACAAAATATGTGGAAAATTGGGCGAGATAACAGTTTCGCTATTAACCATTGGTACACTTATCATGGGCATAACAATGGGATTATTGGCGACGCACATCCAAAGTATGCCAGTCGTATATATTGCATGTGGCATTATGGCAATTACCCCGGCAATAAGGATGCTTAACAACCTGCAATACAATACTTTGATTCATCACAGTATAAAATCAGTAGAGCGGGGCACCGTTTTGTCTACACGCGCGATGGTTTCGACGGTTCTTGGTGCGGCCTTTTTAATAGTTGCCAAATTTTTGATGGATGGTTATGGCATAACGACAACATTGCTGTTTGCATTCGGTATGATTTTGATGCTGGTGTGGTCGTTAAAGAACGTGTCGAAATATATTGGCTGATTGCCAACCAGAAATAAACCATAATCACTAAATCACTTACACTGGCCACCAAAATATGCTATAATGCTATCAACAGGAGATTCAGATGAAGATAGCAATTATTGGCATCGGTTCGGTTGGTTCGGCCGTTGCGACGGCGGTAAAAAATACCGGTCTTGTTCACGAAATGGTTTTGTTTGACCGCGATGGTACGCGCGCACGCGCCGCCGCCGAAGATTTGGGACACGCGGCAACTTTTGGTTTCGATGTAAAAATTTCGGCGGTAAATAATTATCGCGGAATTCGTGGGGCGGACATAGTTATAATTTCGGCCGGCGCAAACCAGAAACCGGGCGAAACGCGCACTGATTTATTGCAACACAATGCCGAAGTTATCCGCGACATTGTTCCGCGTGTTATGGCAAATGTTGACCCAAAGCATGTGATTCTGGTTATTGTGACAAATCCGTTGGATGTTATGGTTATGTTGGCTCAATCACTTTCAAAATTGCCACCTGCACGCGTCATTGGTACGGGGACAATGTTGGATACGGCACGTCTGCGCACGATATTGTCGCGGGGGCTTTCTGTGTCGCCGCAATCTATTCATTCTTACGTCATTGGCGAACATGGCGACAGCAGTGTGATTGATTGGACCGGAATTACAATTGGTGGATTATCATTGGAAGATTTCTGTCGCCAGGTAAAAGTTCCACTGACCACCGCCATCTGCAACAGCATCGAAGAACACGTTCGCAATGCGGCGTATGAAATTATTCGGGGACGTGGCGCGACATGGGATGGCATTGGTGCCGCAGTCGCAGATTTATTGCGTTGCATCGTAAATGACGAAAGACGAATATTGACCGTGTCAATCGTTGCCGGAACGGGCGCACATACGGTTGCGATGTCTTTGCCCCGTGTCGTTGGTGGCGGCGGTGTCGTAATCACATTAAATCCGAAAATGTCGGCGGTCGAATCAAACGCATTACGACGCAGTGCGCGAATTATTCAAAAGAATTTTTCACAGATTTAATACCGCATCAAAAGGAAATGATATTGAAAGGCCCCTGAATTACATTTATGAATTTACGCACGTGCACCCATTTCTGCCCGGGCCGACCATTTCATTTTTACTTCCAACATCTTACCATGAAGACAATTAAAATTATAATCTTTATCATTGTAAATAACGCCGTTATACTCTAGACGGTCACAACCTCTACGACCATAACTATACACAATTTTTTCTCGTTTTGCTCCATCAATAATAGCGGTATATACAGGAATGTATTCAGTCCATATTTCATCCAACGTAGAAAACCTTTCTTTCTCAAAACTTAATTTTATTTTTTGTAGACTACCGTCTTGCTTGGCGCTTTCAATCAAATCATAACACTCTTTTAAAGCATGCTCAAAGTTTCCCTGCTTTTGCTGCTGCAAAAAATCCTCTCTATCGCGATTAAAATGGCGAAAACCGTCTATCAATTGTGTTTCTATATCCTTGTCGATAACGGCGGTTATCTCGCTTCTTTTTGCATAAAAGTGATCCTTGTATCGAAATGTGCTTAAACCCCATTGGCTTATAACCGCTTCAGCGACGGTTTGGTCGTACTGTTTCAACTGATAACAAGTCCGGTCAAAAATATAAGGTTTTTTTTCCAGACTATAACTGGTATCACGCACCGCCTGTTCCAAATCGGCGATACAATTAATGAAATTATCCTTCATAATCATATACCTTTGTTTTTGTGGGATTATATTACAAAAGAAACTGTTGTCAATATAAAATATGGGGCGTTCCAAGATTATTTTAAAAATCTTAGATTAAATTCGCGCATAAACCGCGGAAAACATCCCCGCATTTTGGCAAACATTCATATTTATACGCATAGTTTATTGTGGTATTTTGTATATTGGGGAAAGATAAAATGCCACATGATGTCAAGTACGAATCTTTACCAAATGGAAAAGGTTTTTGTGCCAAATATAATGGGCGCAAAATCGGCCAGATAGATATTGTCACATTCGGATTTGATCGGTTGCTGATAGAATCCACATACCTTGCCCCGGAATATGCCGACACAGACCTGTGTCGTAATTTGGTTTACTGTGTCGTAAATTTCGCACGACGCACGCATCGCAAAGTTTTATGTTTTTGTCCGCGCGCACAATCGATATTTAACCGATATCCCGAATTTGATGATGTTCGAATGATTCGTGTTGCGGCATAAAAATTACAAGTTCATATTGTTCACAACAAACTTCCAATCTATCATACCGGTCAGAAAAGTATCGACAAAATCGCCGCGTCGGTTTTGGTAATCAAGGTAATACGCATGTTCCCATAAATCCAACGTAAGTATCGGTTCCAATCCGTGTGCAATTGGTGTGTCGGCATTTTTCGTCGATATAATTTCAAACTTGTTATTATCTGTTTTTACAATCCAAACCCAACCCGAACCAAATACTTCATTTGCCACCGATTTAAACTTCTCGTGAAATTCGGCAACGCCCCCAAACGCATCAGAAATTATGCCGGGAATCACATTATTCCCGCGTCCCAAACAGTTAAAAAAGAATTCGTGATTATATACCTGGGCCGCGTTGTTAAAAATCTTTTGCGCCGTTGCATCATTGACAGAACTTGTTATTATCTCACGCAGGTCCATATTGGCATACCGGGTTCCCGCAATCAGTTTGTTCAGGTTCGCAATATACGTCGCCAAATGCCGCCCATAGTGAATGCGTACGGTTTCCGCCGACATATATGGTTCCATATCTGTTTCACGAAAAGGCAATGGAAAATCGTTCAGGTTAAACATATATAAACTCCTTTTGACGAAATTCTACAAAAATAATTGCACGCCGCCAACAGGAAAATTTGTTCACTTTTTATGAAAAATGACTTGCGCAAATTGCGTCATTGTTTCTATAATCACATTACAAACGAAAGGAGTTTTTATTATGAATAAAGTTTTGGGTTCTGTATTGGGTGCCGTGTTCATTGGTAATGCGATGGCCGCGGATATAACGTTGTACTATTCGCCGACGTGCCCACATTGTCATCACGCACGTGAATTTATATCGCAGACATTGGTCTATGAATATCCAGAATTGCGGGTTACGGCGGTCAACGTTATGGAATCTGAAAACCGTCCGGCGTTCAAAGACGCATTGACCAAGTGCGAATACGAATCGGGTGGTGTGCCGGTTATGGTTGTTGGTGAAAAATGTTTCCAAGGCTATGGCGATTCTATGGCGGATTCCATCCGTGATGCGGTTGCCGCGGATTTAGACGATGCGGCAAAAAAGGTTGCGGCGGAAAACAAGAAAGCAATGGAATCTGATGCGGCCGCTTTCCGTGCCGCGCACACTGAACGCGCAGACGTGATTGTTGAATATAAATCGGATGCAAAATCGGCGGATGACGCGCAAAAAAAAATTGATGGTGCAGAAAAATCCGACACCGGTTGGATTTTCTATGCGGTGCTGATTGCGCTGGTTTTGGGATTGGGATTCGTTTTGACACGTAAAGGCAACAAAAAATAATGGATAAGAAATGTTTGGTTTAACTTGGCTTGATTATGGTTATGTTGGGATTTTGTTGGCGTCAACAATATGGGCGACAATACGTGGCGGCATATACGAAACCGTTGCAACATTGTCGTGGGTTGTGGCGGCGGTGACGGCGCGATTCGTATCGCCAATGTTGGACAAATTACTCCAGGGTTGGTTCGGCCTTGGCGAATCGACGGTTGGCACGTTGGTCGCATCGTACTTTGTGGTATTCTTTGTTATATTACTAATCGTTGGATTCTTTAACCAAAAATTGCGCGATAGAATACAATCCAGTGTTATGAACGTCACCGACCACACGTTGGGTGTCATATTCGGGATTGTCCGCGGTGTGGTATTTATGGGTATCGTATATTGGCTGTCGTTATGGTATTTTTCGGACACGCCGCGTATGCCACATTGGTTGGAAGACGCACGCACGCGCCCAATTATGCAAATGACGGCCGTAAAGTTAGACGAATGGTTTATCCCCGGCCCGACAAGTAAACTGTTGCTGCGTGATGTCGAAGGCTCGCGCGAGGCACAAAAGATATTCGATAACCTGATAAATCCGCGTGTCGCGGCGGACGCGGGGCGCGATGCGCCGGCGGCACCGTCGGGCACGGAAGAAACCGGATATAAAAATTCTGAACGTGATGCGTTGGAAAATCAGTTGCTGCAAATAGAAACCGTTGCCAACGCGGTGGAGGCTCATGCCGCCGACCGCGAAAAGAATAAATAAAATTAGAATAGAAAAGTAAAACGGAATCGCAAGATTCCGTTTTTTTATCCTGGTGCACCTTATAGGACAAAGTTGGAACCTTTTATATGACGAAATCGTTAAAAATGCCCTTATCCTTGAAAACTCAGGGATTCATGCTTTATTGAAAAAGAAGGCGGCATAATACAAAAATGCGAATTTCCGCACATTATACCACGGATATGGCATTAGAACTGTATTCAAAAGCATTCTTTTGTTATATAACAAACAGCCTAGCGTGACTTACATAGGGGGTATG
>JAGCET010000008.1 GCA_017650505.1 Alphaproteobacteria bacterium | reverse complement strand
ATGGCGAATGTTGTTGGGTGCCATAATATAAAAATATTGCCCAGTTAAATCGTGGGGGAAAGGTTGAGAAAAACAGTCAAAAATCTTTTTTGTTCGCTGTTTATAATCACGATGATGGTTGCACCCGCACGTGTGTGGGCAATTGCATGTCCGGCGATTAGTCGTCCCGATGACCAGTATCCCGTGGATCCATCTGAAGAACTTGTGGAACTGAATCGTTGTAAAGAGCCCTATGGTGATACGTTTTATTATCAAATAAGACCATCAGAATATGGACGATATGGGCTTTACAGCGCGACGAATTGTTTGCATTGTTTTGGAGGTGAAGAACCGCAACGTATTAGCTTAGAAGTATTTAGAAACCAGTCAGGAGATACAAAGTGTACAATCAATGTCGATGCGTGCGATGTGAGTCCAGGATGTATTAATTGTACATCTGATATTAATTGGTCTGTTTATAATACGATTTATAAAAAGAAAACAAATAGAGAATGTTCATATGATGATTTGTGTGTTGAAACCACGGTATACATGTGTGCAGATAATTATTATGATGCAAATGGACATACTTCAGGGGTGACGAATATAAATTTGCTGAGTTGTACAAAATGCCCAGTCGCACCCGACTGTACGGAATGGTTGTCGTATCCTGGCGCGGCGGGTGTGGAATCATGTACCCCGCTTGTACCAAATGGTTGTACTTCGGTTACAAAATATCGTTGTAAAAGCAATTATTATGCATCAAAAATTAATAATCCAACACCAACAACAACGGCATTAACGCCAAGTTCTTTGGGTTGCACGGCGTGTCCAACGATGGCGGATTTAGACAATGATACAACAGCACTATGGGGATCGGCAGAGAAAACCGGTTACGAAAAACGGGCTATTCCAAATCCTGCACCAAATGTATGTAGTGAAGTTGCGCAATATCGTTGCGCCGCGGGATATTATGGTACAGTATTGGAACTGGTGCCCGTAGATTCGCCGTCATCAACGCCAAAGTTAGCGGGTTGTACACAATGTGCCATGATATTGGGATTACAGTCAACATCCGTGGCGGGTAACAATGCCACGCGTGATAAATGTTGTGTAGAGGAGGGTAGAACAATAAATGATGGTGGTAACGTGTTAGAAATATGGAGTCAGCCCTGTTGTGATGTTGCTGAATAAAAACACCGCCCGATTGGGCGGTATTTTTTTGTAATTTTATGTAATTAACGACGACGGAAACCACCGTTGTTGTTGTATTGTGCACCGCTGCTGGAACGTTTTGATAAATAACGTGCAGCAATCAAAATCAACCATTCAAGTGATAATGCGGCCAAGCCAAGCATCGCTTCTTGGAAACTGGATGACCAACCCAAAACATATACTAATTGTACAAGAAATCCAATGTACAAAACACCGAAAACGCCGGTAAAGAACACTCTTTTTATTTTTCCAAACATATCTTTTTCCCCTTGGTTTTTTCTCTACTTTTTTTGGTGCTGGATTCTGGTGCCAGGTTCCAGCGGACCCCGCAAAAGCTTAAACGAATGCGACTAACAATAGCCAGCCACATTCAATGCCATATTAGGCAGCCATTGCAAGGCGAACGTTGTCGTTCGCAGCGATTCTATCGCCATTCAGTTTTTAGTTGGTTTTTTACGACACCATGTCGGATTCAGCCAATTTGTCTTTCGTCATCTGTCGAAGCTATAACACCCCCGTATGTATTATTGGTGGAGGTGCCGGGTACCGCCCCCGGGTCCAAAATGATTATTGCACAACGGTTTCAGAATCATCTTCGCTTGCGCGACCCCTAAATTATAAATCTTTGCACTGGAAATTGCAAGGTTTTTGGTTATAATGCGCTTAAAAGGCACTAAAATGAAATTTTTAGACAAAGCAAAGATTCATATAAAAGCGGGTGATGGTGGCAACGGCGCCGCGTCTTTCCGTCGCGAAAAATATATTGAATTTGGCGGCCCAAACGGTGGTGATGGGGGCCGTGGTGGCGATGTCGTTTTTCGTGCGGTGCCAAATGTAAACACCCTTATTGATTATCGGTTTAAAACGAACTTTGCCGCACAGCGCGGTCAGAACGGTATGGGGCGTATGCGTACTGGATATTCGGGTGAAACACTGGTTTTGCCGGTGCCAACCGGAACGGTCATTTTGTCCGAAAACGAAGAAATTGAATATGCCGATTTGAATGTGGACGGTATGGAATATCTGGCGGCACGTGGCGGAAACGGCGGGTGGGGGAACCTGCATTTCAAAAGCCCGACAAATCGCGCACCGAAACAGGCCAATGATGGTCTGCCCGGTGAAGAACGCACTGTGGTTTTGCGCCTTAAACTGATTGCGGACATTGGTTTGGTCGGATTTCCAAATGCGGGTAAGTCAACATTGTTGTCGGCGGTGACATCTGCGCGACCAAAAATTGCAAACTATGCATTTACGACATTGAACCCACAACTGGGGGTTATGTATGCGCACAAACGCGAATATGTTATGGTTGATTTGCCGGGGCTGATTGAGGGGGCGCATACCGGTGTCGGTTTGGGCGACAGATTCCTTGGGCATGCAGAACGCACCAAGATGATTTTGCATGTGATTGATGGAACTGAACCTGATTGGGCGGCGCGCTATGCCGCAATTCGTCATGAAATGGATTCTTATGGTGGCGGTTTGATTGGCAAGCCCGAAGCGGTCGTAATAAACAAAATTGATGCAGTTTCTGATTCAGATTTAGTGGAGCGTATGGCAGCTTTT
>JAGCET010000007.1 GCA_017650505.1 Alphaproteobacteria bacterium | reverse complement strand
CAATTTGTCTAAAACGTTTATGTTGGACAATCGTTCGCCGTCTTTACCCATTTTTGCCAAATCATCCGCATGTGCTTTTCGTGCAAGTTCCAAATTTTTTGCGATTCGCTCGTATCGTTTTGTACCCTTGCCCGCGCGTGAAAGTGCGTTTTCCAATCGGTTTATGTTTTTTACAGATTTTTTTACTTTATCTATATTTTCTACACGGCGCGTAGTTTGTGCCAATTTAACAGATGCGCGGACATAGTCTTTGACGCTGTCGATTTTGGTCAGATTTTTTATGTTTTTTGAAACGTTGGCAATAATCTTGGGTGCGCGTGCACCTTTTAGTGTCATGGTCGCATACGCGGATGCACCCCATGTGAAGGCGGCCAATGCGACCTCTAGTGCGATTTCGGCATACGATATCCAACGCAGGTCTATATCGCCCGCAATATAGTAATTATTTTTATCTTTTTCATGTTTTGCGGTATGTTCGTGCATAACTTTATGTACCATTGAATTATTTATTTTTGCACCCATGCCGGAACGCGTAGAACACACACCGTTGGAATCCGCGGGATACAGGCGACCGATATTATCTTTGATATACTGAAATGATACGGTATTGTTTTTCCCCGGGCCAACAAATTCATCTAATGCGCCGGCACGTGTCACCATAATGCCATACCACGCAGGATCGGTATAAACCCATGTCGCATCGGGGTCGGTGGCACTAAGTTCCGGACTTACCGCGTCGGTTGGTTTTTCGGTTTTTGATGATAATAATAAACGTTGTTGCAAGACATGTGGTTGTGTTTCATAGTTTATGACTATTTCGCGATCGCCACCGGGAAAAGTGTATTTTATTGGCTGAAATTTGATTGTGTCGTTTTCGTCTATATCGATAATTTCTGGGCAAGATAAAACCTCGGTTATAACCTCGGGTGATTGAAAGACGTCGTAAATCCAGTTTTGAATTTCCGATTCGGGTGTATATTGGTTTATTGTGTCGGGGTTGTTTTCTGCACTTTCGGACAATGCGGTTGCAAATGCACGTGTGGAACATTCTGTATCGGGTTCGGTGTGTGATGCCAATATTTCTGCGGTCGTTCGAAATTCCCCCGCCGCAAACGCGCTATGACAGAAAAGTGATAAAGCGATAATTGCAAATGTTTTAATCATCTATTCTGACCATATCATCAACATACAGGGCATCTTTGGATATTTCCAGTGTGTCTGGGTCATATATGTAATAGCCAATAAATGCGTCTATATCATCTTCATTCCAATCGCATTTGCCCGTGTCTTTGATGCTATTTAATGCTTGGCGCAGTTTTGGATAATGTTCATCTTTGAATACCATTACGTCGCCGGTTTGACCGTTTGATTTAAGTTCGTACATTGCGTAATCTTCGGGATTGACACAGTATTTTTTCCCAAGGACAGGTTGAAATACTTTCGTGTTCAAATCGTCATTGCCAATTCCATCGCCACATACGGTATAGCAACCCTCGTTATGATCCAAATCTTGGCAGTTTAGTATTTCGGTAGATGCATCACTGACAAATAAGCTGTATACAATACCACTATGGCGTTTTGCAACACCCAATCCTATGTATGCAACTGCCAACCCAGAACCAACGTATAAAGTTTTTTTCGTTGCTAAATTCTTACCTATTTTTTTTATGGCGCGTTTTGTGGTCTGTTTTACAATAGCCTTTGCTCCGCCAGTCATGCCAGTTTTGGCAAGTTGTTTTCCCGCAACCAGAGTCAATTTACTTGCTATTTTTTTTGCACCTATTTTTGCGGCTCCTTTTGCTAGTGCTTTTAATCCTGCACCCACCGCCACACGTGCCCCAATTGCTGCGCCGGCGGCGCCACCAAAAGTAAATATTGCTGCAACTGCGGTACCAACCCAGAGCATGACATCTAAACCTACCTGAAGCGATCGATTGTTTTCACATACTTTCATACCACGCTGTTTTTCTGCATTATCTAGTACGATAGAAATATCCAGTAAAACCTCATCCCAATCAATTGAAATACCAAATGCTTCGTCCTCAATAATATCTGTTAAACCCAATAATCCACGACGGTATTTATCAAGGTTGTCTCCAGTCCCCAGAAAATCATAAATAAAATTCTTATCCAAAATGACATCTGGATTTTTGTGCCATGCGGCAACATATGCGGTGGCAAGATCGCGAAAGAAAGTTTCTTCATCTTTGTTTTGTGGATTTAATATAGTGACTATATTGTCTATCCTAATCTGATCCTCTTCCGTTATTGCGTTAGAGTGAGGTGTATCATTGTTATCTGACGTTGGTGTTTGATTCTCTTCTGTTTTTGCTTTACATGTTGGGTCGTTTTCTGGAACCATAATACGTTGGCAATATGCGTACGAGTTAACCACTCTCAGGCGTTCAAGGAAATCTTCATCGCTTTCAATTGTTATCGTTCGGAATGATTTTTTATCTTTATATGGTTCATACCCTTCGGCAAGGTTTGCCATACGGTCGGTCAGCGACAGGTCTGCAAAAGTTTTTGGAAAATCGGCCGCAACAACTTCGGGTGTTGGCGCATTCTGTGCCTGAAGCGATTTTAATTCTGCGGTGCGTTCTGCAACACCCTGTTGATACGCGGTTGGTTTTATCGCATATGGATTTTTTAATTGGATTGTGTTCTGAAACGTATTGTTTGTGGTTGTCGTGTGTGTCGCCGGTGTGATAACATTATTCGTGGACGTATTGCCGCGTTGATTTTTGTATTTTTCGAATGCAGAATCGATATATCCGCCACAAGATGTTGCGTAATTATGCCCCGGCATTTGTGATAATTGCACCATAAGGCTCGGCCGTGCATCGTTTAATCGTACACGTTCGCAATAATTATGTTCGGCACAGTACGATGAAACCAAAACTTCCACAATGCTGTTGCAATCGCCGGTGTTCAAATCGGCACCGGTGGCATAAATTGGTGTCGGGAAACGGGCGTTATACGGACTGTCCTTGGACCAGAATGGGTTCGAAGAATAATTTTTTACCGATTGAATTTGGCCATATTGCGAAAATGGCGCCGGGGCAACACTGACCGCCAACGCGCCGTTGGCGTATGCCAAAAATCCAACAAATGCGGCAAAAATCAAACTGGTTGGCTTCATTTCCCCCTTTCCATTTACCGGTGTATTATATCAGAAATGTGATTATAATTAAAGATAAAAATCCACCAAGTATAAAAAATGGTGCAAAAGGAATAAATTTCTGTTTCTTGCGATATGCCCACAGTGCACCAAATATACATGCAAATATCAAACTTATGGCCAATCCGGTTGGTCCACACCAAAGTCCCCCAACCGCAATCAGTTTGATATCGCCCATTCCAATCGGACTGTCGGCGGTCGGATTACGTTTGGCGATAATGTGTGCAAATATTAAACCGATTACCGCCGCCATAATGTATCCGAATGTCATTCCTATTATTCCGGTTGCGATATCATGTGGCCACGGAAAGAACGTAGTTATAACCAGGCCGATAATCAGCAATGGAAACAGGTACGCGTCCGGAATTATTCTGCGTCGCATGTCGGCCACCGATATTTTCCAACACAGGTATAATGCCAATAATCCCAATATTATGAAAAAAGTCCAAAATGTGTAGAAAAACATATTTTACCCCTTGCGTTTCGATTCGTTTTTGTGATACACTATATAATATCATAGAAATCCAAGAAGGTTTATATAAAATGAGCAAGTCGTGGGATAATAGTATTTTGAAGAAGTTAAAGGCACTAATGGGGCGTGGGTTGTCTACATCCGAAATTGGTAAGCGTTTGGGTATGTCGAAAAACGCAATTGTTGGCAAAATGCATCGTATGGGTTGGAACCCTAAGGCGGCGGATGCCAAACCGGTCAAGGAAACTGCAAAAAAGACCAATGTTAAGGACAAGGGTGTAAAGAAGCAAATCGCAGAGAAAAAAATTGTGGCAAAAAAGGCGCCCGTGGTTAAGGCGCCCAAGGCGGGTGCAAAGGTTAAGAAAACCGTTGTTGTCGAGAAGACGGCAAAACCGGTGAAGGCGGCAAAGGCGACAAAGCCGGCCAAGAATACCGCCAAGACGTCCGTGGTAAAAAAGTCAGAGCCCAAGACGCCGGCTAAATCTGACGCGAAGTCCAATGTGCGTCTTGTTGCGGTGGGGCGGCCAATTGCGGGGCGTGGTGCGGGTGCGCATCAAAGGATTGTTCAACATGCGTTAGAGATGGCGAATTTGAAACCGAATCAGTGTCGTTGGCCGATTGGCGATCCGGATTCTGATGGTTTTCATTTCTGTGGCAAGGCGGTTTTTGTTGGAAAACCGTACTGTTTTGAACATTGTAAAATGGCGTATCAATTTGCGCCACCAAAGAAGAAATAAATAAAATCGTGGGATGGCAAATTCTATGTCGCGTGAGAGAGAAAATTCTTTGATGTTGAATATGACGGAATATGATATTGCCGGCAATTCTTTCCGTGCCTGGCACGATGGTGCGGGGAATTTGGTGTTCGTTGTCGATGATACCATAGATGAATACAAACCGAATGTTTTGTTGGTTATTGGTGATTATGGCGACAGGAAGTGGGATGATGTTTTGGTCAATGATTATCACCTGGATTTAGAATTGGTTCGTCCGCGTCGTGAAAACCTGTATCAGAAGTTGGATATAGAATATGGCGGATTGGAAAATTATGAAAATCTGATTCGTGCTTATAACGATGGTGGGGATGTTGATGCGGCGGTTGCAGATTTGTTGGATTTTCGTGATGCCGCTGTTCGGCGTGCCGCAACCGAAAGATTGACTGGTGCCGAAGAAATTATTGAACAGGCAACAGCGACTATTGAACGGACAGAACGAACAATTTACAGTTTTAATATGCGATTGCGTAAGTTGGCCGAAAAACTGTCAAAACAAAAGGCGAATGTGGGGCGTGAACCGACCAAACAATCTGCGTCAAAGATACTGCGTTCAGAATATCGTATAGATTCGACAAATGAAAAGTTGGCGCGCGCCGAAAAACGAATCGAAAATGCGAAACGTCGTATAGAGGTGGCCCGTGTAGATGCGGATGCGGCGCGTGAGTTGTTATCACGTCGTCGGCCTGTTGTGCATAGCAAAAATGTGAAAGATGTTGAGATTGAACCAAAGACAGATGTTCCATCGGATGTGGCTCGGCCCACAGATAGTGTTGAAAATAAAAAGTTAGATACTGCGCCAGTGTTCACTGTGCCAGAATATGAATTTAAACCAGAACCAAGGGATGAAGAAATGCCTGAGTCAGAAGAAGAAGTAAAACCGTTGTTCGATAAAGATCCGGAAATTTTGGATGACGAAATCGCTTTTAAGCCAGTGGCGTTTGACGATATAAAACCGCGTGAAAGTACCGCGATGCGTCCGGAATCACCGATGTCGCATGATGATATAGACCGTGACAGATATGAATATAAACCGGAAAATGAAGATAACGATGTGGCATCGTCTGGATGGAAAGAGCAAGAAGAGAAAGAACCCGTGTTGGATACAATAGATTCTGTGGCGGAATCTGTGCCTGCGGATACTGATACAACGGGCGCGGTTGATAATACGCAGTATAGTAATGTGTCGCCCGTGAATCGCCCTGTATCCAATGTTGGTGGTGTTGCGACATTGCCGATGGCACCAAGTCGCCCTATTTCGCCAATCACGGGAAGTAATGGTAAGGTAAAGCCGGTTGGTGGGCATTCGCGTCCGAATGTTGCGTACTATTTGTTATTGGTATTATTGATTGCGTTGTCGATATTCACACTTTGGTTATACCAGAAAAAGAATGGTGGTACGGTTCCGTTTATTGGTGATTCGGGAACCAAGGTTGTTGTTACGCAACCCGATGTTTTGTCCGCTGGTACTCCGATTAGGGAAGAACCGAAACCTGTGGTTGCCTCTACATCGGTTCCGGAACCGGTAATCGTGCATCCGGTGGTGGAACCTGTGGTTGCGCCTGCGCCGGTTCCTGTACACGAACCTGAACCAGAGCCGGTTCAGGATACGCCGATAAAGGTTGTGTATCCAAATGAAGATATATTACGCGGCCCTGAACCGGATGTGCCGGTTGTTGAATCCGAAGAAGATGTTTTGGCGCGTAAAGATGCGTATGGGGTGTCGCGTGAAGATAAACCGGTTTTGGTTCCGGTCGAATCGGTTGCGGTGTCGGAACCGGCGGTGGTTGTGACCAATGTAACCGCCCCAGATGTTATTTTTGAAGATGATGTTATTTCGGTGCCTGTGCGTCCAGTGCCCGAATCTGCGGAATATTATGATGATGGTATGGGATATAATGATGTTGTTGTAGATAACAATTTTAACACGGTGTATGATAACAGTTATGTTGAAGAAACTGGTGGTTTTGTTGATGATCCGGCATCGTATAATGCGGCGGGCCCAGAAACAGTGCATCAACTAACCATTCATGATGGCGGGCAATATAGTGTCAGTTATGATGAAACCGTATATCAAAACTAAAAAATATCACACAGAAATGTGTGATATTTTTTTTGCTCATTGTGATTTTACTCTTTTTCAATAACGACAATAGCCGCGGAAAAATTTTCTTGGTCCGTTATGGACAGGTGGACGCGTGCGGTAATGCCGGCAACCTCTTTTAACTTTGCACGTGCACCACCGGCAATCATTATTTCGGGATGTCCATTGTCATCGTGTATAACCGAAATATCAGAAAACGCGATGTCTTCCCCGAACCCGGTACCAAGTGCCTTTAGGCATGCCTCACGTGCCGCCCAAAAATTTGCCAGATGCTTTTCGGCGTTCGCGCTATCGCCATCGGCGTATTCAAGTTCTTTTTTTGTAAATATGCGTTGTTTTTTGAAAGCAGACCAGTCTAAAAACCGACCCGATTCGACCAAATCGATACCAATGCCAACAATCATAAGATTCCTCCCTTGGGTTGTGTTGAATATCATTTGACCTGATATGGGAATATAGAAACTTTTTGCCGATTCGTGCAAGTGGAAAATTTATATAAAATGCATTTTTATAAAAACAAT
>JAGCET010000006.1 GCA_017650505.1 Alphaproteobacteria bacterium | reverse complement strand
GCGAATATACCAATTATCACAATAACCGCCGAACGGCGACCGCGCATACAATACAATGCAATATTATAGAACAAGAATAATATGTACGCATCACCAATAATACTGATTATCCACATTGACGTACAATTAAATGCCAACGCATTCAAAACTAATATCACGGGATATATAAAGAATATTGATGCCAAACCCTTTATTGCGATTTCCCAATCACGTTCCCCACCGGTTATTTCGGAAACCAACATCAAAAGTCCCCCACCAACAAACAGCAACGTTACCGCAATCACCGGCACGATTACAACCGCAATAAACACTGAACTGATTGTCACCGTCGCCCCACCAACCAAGCGCAATCCCAACACCAGCAATCCGCCGACCAACCCGTACATAAACGCCTTTAACATAGATTCTTCGATATCGCCGTCGGCAACAATCTTGGAAAAGAACCGCCGCGGATTTATAACAACGTCACGCACAGACCGAAACCATTTTTTGATTTTTTTCATTTGATACACCCCTTTATTTGATTATTTATATTTTTGCTTTATAATCATAAAAAATCAACGGAAAAAACTATGGCAAAGATTACTATCGCCGGCCGCCCAAATACCGGCAAATCGACATTGTTTAACGCCCTGACAGGCACACGCGACGCATTGGTGCACGACCGCCCCGGGGTCACGCGCGACACAATATGTGGCACATTATCGAATCGTCCCGATTGCACGGTGCGCGACACGGCGGGGCTAGAGAACGCACGCACAGGCATCGCGGCCGATTCGACGACTATGGCAATTGACGCGATTTCTGACACAGATGCGGTGTTGTTTGTCGTGGACGGTCGCGTTGGATTGACACCCGAAGACATGAATTGGGCCCGCACAGTGCGGCGTAAAACGCGCGCGCCGGTGCTGCTATTGGTGAACAAATCCGAATCGAACAAACGGTTATCGGACGTGAACGAGTTCTATAAATTGGGCTTTGGCGAACCGGTTTTAATTTCGGCGGAACACAAGTCCGGTTTTGATACTATATATGAATTTTTGGACAAACATTTACCACAACCCACGACCGCGCAACAAAATACCGACACTGACCGCCGCATAAGGGTCGCGATACTTGGGCAACCGAACGTTGGCAAATCGACATTGGTAAATCGCATACTGGGCGAAAATCGCCAAATTGTAAAGGATGAACCCGGCGTCACGCGCGACACGGTAAAAATTCCGACACGGTTTTATGGTCGCGACATTGTCTTGATGGACACGGCGGGCCTTCGGCGCAAGGCGAATGTGCGCGACGATGTTGAAACGCTGTCTGCATTAAAGTCTTTGGACGCGATTGAAAAATCCGACGTTGTCATATTGGTTGTCGACGCGACAAAAAATATAGAAAACCAGGCATTGGGCATCGCCGCGCGCGTCTATGATGCGGGCAAGATTTTATGCGTCGCGCTAAACAAGTGGGATTTGGTGGATGCGGAATTGCGCGATGAAAAATTGTTAAAGTTAAAACACCAATTCACAAATTCTTTTCACCAAATTATTAAACCGATGATACTTGCGATTTCGGCCGAAACCGGCACCGGCGTCCAAAATATGTTCAAAAGGATTTACGAACAATGGGACATTTCGACCGCAACCGCACCAACCAGTTTGATAAACAAAATAGTTGGCGAATTGGTTGCATCGCGCCAACCGCCAATGTCCCGGTTAAAGCGTCCAATGAAAATAAAATTCGCGCGTCAATCCGGCCGGCACCCAATGAAGATTGCAATAAACGTCGGCGGTGCGTCGGACATTCCGGAATCATACACGCGATACCTGCGCCGTGGAATCGCAACGGCACTGCATTGGGAACATTTGCCCGTTGTTATAGAATATGACAAATCCGAAAATCCATTTGATTAGTTAGTTCCCCTCATGTGGAGGGGTGTCTCGCTGTAGCGATAGCATAAGCGGACGGGGTGGTCTTTTACGAAATTATGCCAGATAATCGTCATACCGCCCTTATCGGGTCCCGCAAAATTTGAAAAATTTTGCAGTTGGGTTGGTGGTCGCGTTCGCGCGTCATCCTGGCTCAGGCCGGGATGACGATTCTCTGAAACATTTCACAAACAACAAACTGCCCAGCCCGCGGAATACGGGCAACACACAAAATTTGCACGAATTATATTCACACAAAATGGCGGATTTTCGCCATTTTTTAAGCATTTTGCACGACTTTATTTTTTCAAAATTCGCGCAACACCCCATAATCCGTGGCACACCCAGCGAACAAAAAGGAACGTTTATGACCATAAAAATTAAAAACTTTTGCTTTGTCGGGATTGCCGCAGCAATGCTGAGCGCAACCGCCGCAAATGCAGCACAACGTACCCGTACGGAGGGTTCTGCCAACGTTGTGACCTCACAGAAATATACCGAGTCACGGTACGAATATTTATCAGATAAAGTTGGAACCACACCGGCTGCAGACAGCGGATTGTGGGACAGCGAAGATGCATATCCATCTATGAAAACATTGACTGGTGCAATCGACGCATTGGAAGAATCTATCGGTGGTGATACCGCAAAACAGCCAGCAGTAGATGGCAAGATAATGGTTGGTACTTTGACAGGTACAAATGGCGATGTGCCAGACTGGACTGGAATGAACGATGCTGTTAAGGAAAAATCCGGCGGTTATATCGATATTACTGACGAAGCGGGCAATACTGGTGCAATTGAGTTAGATATCGACAGCACAAAGATTACTAGTTCTTCGACATTGACAGACAACAGTGCTAAGTTGGCTCGTGAAGGAGACGTAAAAGGTTATGCCGATAGCAAGGTTGAAGATACTATTGATTCTACCCATAATACAATCGCACCTTCTGGACGGGCGGTAAGTGCTGCATTGGCGACGGTAAATTCTACATTGACCAATTTGGATGGTGATAATTTCTATACCGACGTTGTTGATGTTGCCGCTTCTGGAACAGAAGGTGTCGACTATGTCCCGGCGCACAAGGAAGTTCAGATTATACAGAATAATTTGGTGACGACAACTGCGGGCGTTGCAGATACCACAACCAACGGCAGCAAGTTGACAACTGGATCTGCAGTTAAAGGTTATGCGGACAGCAAGGTTAATGGAACTACGACCTTGAGTTCCAGCAGTACGACCACTGCACCAAACGAAAAGTTGGTTTATGATAGCTTGGCGCTGAAAGAAGATACAGCAAATAAGGCAACAGCAATCGTGACTGATTCTACGGCCCAGGGGTATAATGGTGTAAGTACTACGGCGTTTCCGACGACAGGTGCTGTTGTTGAGTACGTCTCTGACGTAATGGGTGATCACACATTGCCGGATGATCCGACCGCTAATGGTGAAACATGTGACGCGACTCATCCATGTGCACTTGTCAATGATGGCAATGGCTTGCACTGGGTCCGCATGGCACAACCGTAATAATGTTATCACTAACATTACAGACTCCACCCCGCATCGTCGGGGTGGTTTTTTTAGTTGTGGTAAACCCCGCCCTTATCGGGTCCCGCAAAATTTGAAAAATTTTGTGGGTGATGCTCGGCGGGGTTTAAAAAACCACCCCGGCGATGCGGGGTGGGGTTGTATAGCAAACCAATTATTACGGATTGGCTGACGGTTGTGCCATCGCGACCCAGTGAATGCCACCAGTTGTATCTGCAACCAATGCGCACGGTGCAGCATCAGTGCAAGTATCCGGCATTGCCGGCAACGGCGATGACGTAACAGAGCTGACTATCACATTACCACTTGCATCAGTGACCAAAGTCTTATTTGCATTTCCAGAACCCTGGGCAATCTTAACGGCATAGTCTTTAACTGCGTAATCTGTCGCCAATGTTGTCGAGCTAGAAGAAGCAGCAGCAGCGATACCAGCGGCATTAGTTGCAGCACTAACATCAAGTGTCGTGGTATGATTTGTCGCATCTGCTGTCTGGGTGACGTAAGTACCATTCACGATACCATTCGATATATCTTGCCATCCACCCTGACCGTCAGAAATCTGGTGTGCAGTGGTTGATTTCGTTTGATATGTATCGAGACCTGTGGCGGTACTCATAGAAATTTGACCATTGTTATCGACAACCAAAACTTTACCAGCATCATCAGATACATCACCCACTGAATCTGCAATCGTTGCACCGATTTGAATATTTTGTTTCAATGCCAACTGGTTAGAAACCAACTGTTCATTCGGCGCAGTGGTTGTGCTGCTGGAATTCAAAGTTGATGTTTCATTAACTTTACTGTCTGCATAGGTTCTAACCGCAGATGCAGTTGTCAATTTGTTATTATTTTGAGTATTTGCAACACCTGTAGAATCCGTTACCAAGTTAGTTGTAATAATTCCAACCTGTTGGTGTGCCGGAGTATTGCCACTGGCTGCGATATTACTAACTTCAATATAGTTAGTATCACCAGCCATATTCGTTGCGGAAGAGGTTATTGCATCCGCCGTTTCTTTCAATACGTTCATAGATGGATATTTTGCGGTACTATCCCAATCGTCTTCCGTCAATCCTGTCGTTGTAGCAATCTTATCGCCCTCATATGCAAATGTCGCATTCGTATACTTTTGTGAGGTTACAACATTTGCACTACCTTCCGTACGCACAGATGGTGTAGGAGTTGCATTTGCGGCGGTTGCGCTCAGCATTGCTGCGGCAATCCCGACAAAGCAAAAGTTTCTAATTTTTATAGTCATAAACGTTCCTTTTTGTTCG
>JAGCET010000005.1 GCA_017650505.1 Alphaproteobacteria bacterium | reverse complement strand
TTATAAGATAATTTTTCATTTGCAAATAAATCTTGATAAAAAATCAAACATTTATTTTTTGACAACGATTCGTTTTTTCGCCTGTTTTCTGCGCTTTGTATATACACTGTATATACAAGAAAAGAATCATAATTTGATGTACCCACCATCCACTTTTTTTATGAGTCCGCGCAATTCCAGGACAACTAAATCGCGTTTAATTTCCGAAATACTTTTTTTGACAATTTGTGTCAATACAGATTCGGACACTGGAATTGTTCCTAACTTATCCAAAATGTCATTTTCTGATTCGGAATTCGTTCCTTCTTTTTTCGATTCAGATGATGCTTTTTTGTCGTCACCATAAAAATCACCTATCCCCATACACAGTTTTGCGTCACCACTGGCAATAAGCGAATTCGGTCCTGCCGCGCGCGAATCCGCTGGATGCGATGGGATTGCCCATAATTCCCGATTCATTTCAATTGCGAATCGGGCGGTCGTCATACTGCCGGACTTTAAATCTGCTTCGCCCAAAATCAACTTTTCCGCGATACCCGCAATCCAACGATTTCGCTGAACGAAGTTATTTCCGTTGGGAACAAAACCGACGGGCATTTCGCTTATTATCGCGCCACGTTCTGCTATCTCGTAATACAACGATTCGTTTTCCAATGGCCATATATAATCTGCACCGCCCCCCAGAACCGCAATTGTCTGCGTATTTCCGGCTGCGCGCAGTGCGCCCCGATGTGCCGCCGAATCGGTTCCGATTGCCATGCCGGACACCACCGCAACACCACGCGATGCGAATTCGCACGCTAATTCAGACACAAACCCCATACCCGCCGCCGTTGCATGTCGCGTTCCGACAATTCCAATCGTACGGCAACGCAAAGTTTCCAGATTGCCGCATGCCGTAATAACCGGCGGATGATTCTTTATTTGTTGCAATGCGTTTGGATACAAATCATCTGTATCAGATATATATGTAATATTTTTTGCCACCGCATTTTCCATTTCCCGCGAAACAGAATCACGCAATTCATCGGTTGCCCCAATGGCATCCACCACTGCATCAACCGAACCAAACTTTGAAACCAATTCGTTATATTTGGCCGGACCGATTCGTGGTGTTCGCAAAATTAATAACTTATTAAATATATCTGACATACGCGGATTATATGGCGTTTATGCATAAACAGCAATCAAAATAAATTGCACAAAAAAATGCGCCATTCGGCGCATTTTTTTAATCTATGCATCTAGTTATTTGCATCTATCAAACCGTACAGACCGCTGTATTCTGTGCATTTTGCATCTGTATTATTAGCACATGCGTCACGTAACGCCTTAAGGTCTTTGATAAACGCGTCATAACTTGTTTTATCTTTTTCTTTTAATACCAACAATTGAGAACGCAATAATTCGTTGCCTTGTAATCCTTTTTGCCCTTCTACTGCGCCACCAATCAATTTGTTTCCGAACAATTCCATAGAACCGACACCCAATGCGGCACCACCAACTGCACCACCAATGGTTGCCCATGTACGTCCCTTCTTTTTGGCATCCAAAATACGTTGTTCAATTTTTGCTTCATCAGCCCAGGCACCACATGTAATATTACGTCCCATTTCATAATACTGGCTGCGAATATCACTTAAATCGATGCGTGAATCTGCCGATTTCAACGAAACTAAAACAAAGCATGTATTGTTTTCTGGATTTTCAACATCTTCTATCATTGTTGAATAATCGTTTATATTGCTGTAACGTGATGCCCAAACAAAAGTATTCCCAACACCGATATTGTTCTGCAAGCATGCTGCACGTTCTTTTTCACGTTTATCAACAGCGGTTTCGGTCGGAAGAGTTGCATCAACATCTTCTACACGAACGCTTGATTTATCGCTTTCTGATTCACTGGTCGTTGGTTTCTTTAAATTGATTTTCATAGATGCGATCTTACCAGGTGCTTCTCTATTCGCCGTTGTAACAGGCCCCTTTACACCCAAACGACCCGTTGCCGGTGCCGCAAAAGCGGGCATAGCAAAAGCGCACAAAACCATAAAAGAAACAATACTTTTCATATTCTCTTCTCCATATCACGTTGTGGACATTATATCACAAAAAGGGGCTAAAATAAAGCGCAAATAAAAAAACCGCGCACTATTGCGCGGTTTATAACTACTTTTTCCACTTCCATTCTACCTTGGACTCTTTACCATGAACCAGACGAATGATATTTTCGCGATGTCGTATCAAACACAACAATGCCACCGCTAAAAATGCGAACCCTACATTTATATCTATAATAAACCCGAAAACAGGCACCAAGAAAAATACCACCAATGCCCCCAATGACGAATAACCACTGGTCAAAGCAACAAGCAACCATTCAATACCTATAAATAAAAATGTAAGTGGCGATATTGCCAATAACAAACCAAACAGTCCCGACACGCCTTTGCCACCATGGAATCGCAACCATATTGGGAAACAATGCCCAACAATTGCAATGAAACCACACCATGCACCAAACCCAACATCTACGAACGCGCGACCCAATAATACCGCCGCAACAACCTTCGCCATATCAAGTAACCACGTCAGCGCCGCCATACGCAATCCACCGACACGCATAACATTGGTTGCACCAATATTACCAGATCCGACTTTGCGCAAATCGCCCTTGCCCGCAAATTTAGTCAACAACAGCCCCATCGGAACCGAACCCAGCAAGTAAGAAATTATTAACAAAACAGCATTTATCATTTTATTTTTCCTTGATTTTATGTTTCTTTTCTATAAAATATCAAAAACGTGACGAAAATAAAAGGAAAATAAAGTGGCAAATCATAAGTCATCTAAAAAAAGAATTTTG
>JAGCET010000001.1 GCA_017650505.1 Alphaproteobacteria bacterium | reverse complement strand
AAATGAAAAAATATATATTACTGGTTTCATTGGTTGTATCGAATGCCTATGCGGATACGGCGTATCAGCAAAAGGTACCAAGCGAATCAGAAAATGATATTTTAACATCACAAGAATATGTAAATGACCGTGTGGGACGCAGCCAAGATTTAATACAACCATTGCCCGCCGGCACAACGGTTGACAAGATTGTGACAAGACCAACAACACTTGGTGGCACACCGGGCGCACGTGATATCGTAACGGATTTAACAAACGGCGCGTCGAACGGGATACCCACATCGGGTACGGTGTACACAGCAAACGCAGCCAAAAATGATAAAATACGCTCGTTAAACGATCAAAATGTTGTCACATATACAGGAACAACCTCTAGTAGTAGTGGCAGACTTGGCCCCGGTGTCACCGTTGGGACACCGATATACAGCGCCGAACGTAATACATATAAAAACGGATTGGTTCGTGCATCAACATTAAATGCGGCGGTGCAATATGCAATTGACCATGAATTGACACGGAATGATTCCGACCCCCAGGGTACATTATGGGACGTCACGGCATTGACAGCGCCGGCACCGTTGCCCGTTACGGCAAATTTACCCCAAGATTCACAGTCAATTTATTATTGCGGTAAATACTTAACCGATACGGATGGTACAACCTATGCAAATCGATCCGGGTGTACCGAAAGCCGATGGGGACCAAATGTTAGTACACCAAACGAATATTCACATGCGGGTGATTGGGGTGCGGTATTCCCATACGACACCGGAATCAGTGCCGATGGTGTAACATGCACCGGTGCAAACAGTGCAAATTGCAATAAAGAAATCCGTGGTATAAGCGCCGTTATATCTGGCACACTTGGTTCCATAGAGACTTACAGCGTTGCACCATCATCATTGTGGCCGACATTGGACGCCGCATACGAGGAATATAAAAATGGCAAACGTTTCACCGATTATGATATCAACAGGTGTTATTGCAAACTGACGGCACCGGTTACAAATGGTACGGCATCACATTGGGTATATAGGGGAATATACGGTAAAAATTGTTCCTTAGAGTGCTCCTGGGCGCTTGGCATAAACCCAACGTTTCGTGCCGTAATGTTCGGTGCATATTCCGATTAAACAGAGAAACCATAATCACAAATTTCGATCGATTGACCGACACAACCTTTTACTAACCACTAACACAAATCCGGAACCAGAAGTTCCCGGCGCAGTCGCGACGGAGCGCAAGCGAAGACGGATAAACACTATAATATATGTCTTTTTCCATTGGCATCGGGCGCACTGACTATGCCTTCGGTTTCCATACGTTCCATAAATCCGGCCGCCTTGTTATACCCAACACTTAAACGACGTTGAATATAGGATATTGTCGGTTTTTTATCACGCAAAACATATTCTTTCGCTTGGGCATACAAATCGGCATCTTTATCGCCCGATGATGCGGCACCGCCCACACCCGGCATCATTCCACCCCCAGAACTTTGGTTGGCATCACCATCATCCCCAGATGTCACCCCTTCTGCATATTCTGGTTCTCCCTGGGCGCGCAAGAAATCACCTATACGCGTTAATTCTTCATCAGAAATAAATGCGGCATGGATACGCACCGGGACACGACCAGCCTCGCTGAATAACATATCGCCCATAGCCAACAATTGTTCTGCGCCCTTTTCGCCCAATGTTGTCATAGAATCAATCACACTACGCGCCTGGAACGAAACACGGGTTGGGAAATTCGCCTTGATAACCCCAGTAATCGTCGTTGCATCTGGACGCTGGGTCGCCATAACAAGGTGTATCCCTGCCGCGCGCGCCTTTTGTGCAATACGTTGAACACATGCCTCTACTTCCTTGCGTGCAAGGCTCATCAAATCGGCAACTTCATCGATAATGATAACGATATACGGCATATCATTTAATTCAACTTGTTGCGTTTCAAACAACAATTCACCGGTTTCTTCGTCTGTTCCAACCGCAACCTGTTGAGTAATTTTTTCGCCGGCGGCACGTTTAGCGGCAACAATTTCATTATAACTTTCGATATTACGCGCACTAACAACCTGCAACTGTTTATACCTGTCTTCCATTTCACGCACGGCCCATTTCAATGCATTTACTGCCGCCGCCGCATCCAATTTAACAATCGGCGTAATCAGGTGCGGAATATCATCCCAAAAACCAAAATCTACACCTTTGGGGTCAATAATCATCAACTTGCATTTATCCGGTGTAAAATGATAGACAATTGACGTAATTATGGTTTGAACAAACACAGACTTCCCGGATCCCGTACGTCCCGCAATCAACATATGCGGCATTTTCGCAAGGTCAAAATACATCGCCCCGCCCCCAATATTTACACCAAGTGCAAGCGGTATTTTATATTTAGAATTTACAAACATATCGCTTTCGACCAATTCACGGAAACGCACCATTTGCCGCTTTAAGTTTACCATTTCAACGCCAATCAATTGAGTAGAAGGTATATGCGCAATACGAATATTTTCTGTTGCCATCGCACGTGTCATATCTTTAACTGTCTTTGTCACATCTGCTATCTTTGTTCCATCATCCGGCATAAATTCATACAGTGTCACAATTGGTCCGGGGCGAATTCCGGTAACCGTTCCATGCACATTATATTGCGCAAAGTGCGTTTCCAACAACGATGCCTGACGCTTTAACTCTGGGGTCACAACACTTTTACCGAACATCGATTGTTCCAAAAATTCTGGATCAGGCAATTCATATTCAATGGTTGCAGATGCCGTACGCCGACGCACAGACCGCCGACGCGGTTTTTCCACAACCTCTTCTTCCTCTTCTGTTTCTTCCTCCTCGACTTCCTGTTCCGATTCTTCTGTTTCTTCTTCATCATCGGATTCAATCGGACGCATCAAATGAAACGCGGTCAAAATCCACCGCAACGTACGCCATACCGCGCGCAAGATACGCAACACATCCGCAAGTCCAATGTGCAACAATATCCCCGCAATCCACAAAAAGCCAATCAAACACAAAACACCAATAACAAAACCAAAACCACCGACCAATCCGCCTAAATCTGCGGCCGCAACCGCGCCACACATTCCGCCGAACGTCGCACGCGGCGCAACCAGCCCCAAACCGGCCGCGCCAAGGCAAATACCAACAAATCCACGCAAAATATTATACTCGGGCGTGCCATCACCACCACCTAATGCAAGTGTTATTCCATACCGCCCAAAACAGAGCAACAAAAACAACGCGGGAATATACCCAATAGTATAACGCAATATACTAACAAAATTTCCCATTATACCTTGTCGACCAAAATCACCGGCGGCAACAACCCCATCCAAATACGGGTCATTAAACAGCAATGCAACCACGGCCCACGATGCGACACAAATCACGGCACCACCACAAAGCCGAAGCACAAAACCACGCAACGCGCCCGAAACACTGTCCGGTAAAAATTTAGATTTCTCGCTCATATCTATCACTATATCACAAAAAATTCACAAATAACAGACCGACAAATCATTTATTTATCGCACTGTAAAATTCTTTTAACCATGTATGCCGACACAATACCAATAAACACCCCCAATATAACATCAGACGGCCAATGAAATCCGGCGCACACACGTGACACACCAATCACCGTCGCCAACAACCACATAACCCAACGGACGCGTGGTGCAACCATTCCAATCATAACCAATCCGGCAAAAGACGCCATAGTATGCCCCGATGGCATCGACCAAAAAGCCCAATCAACCGTAAACGGGAAAAATCCATATGTATCAACATGGGCCAAGACCGGACGCGCACGTCCCAAAACAATCTTTAACACCACTCCTATTGCCGACGCACAAAATACAGAACAGAAAACCCAAAAAGCATAACTGGACCGAATTCGTGAAACCATATCAGACAAACGAAAATGTGCGCGACCCTCTATCATTTTACGAATATAAAATGCAACAACCACAATCGCCGACAGCACCATCCAACTTTTTACACTGAATATATCACCGACATATCCCCATGCCGCACAATTAAACCCACGCAGATAATTATACACCGGGACATCAAACCAAAACACACCCGCAACGACTAACGCAACCGTAACCGCCGCCCAAAATATAATCCACAACCAATGCAAATTCTTTATACCAAACATAATGTTTCCCCTATTCCATATTTAACAACCGACTGTACACTGTTTTATCGGTCAGAATTTTTATTGCAACCGAACGCGCCAACAAATCTTCATCTTCGCCACTTGTTATAACCGGGCATCCACGACGCACCGCATCTGCATCAACTTTATCGTCGGCATTATAATCGTGCGAACGAAAATCATTATTCACAACATTCAAAAAGAACGCACTTTGTTGAACCGCATTACGTATATTCGACAAACACACTATCGGGAACACACCACGTCTGTCCAACGCACGACCATTACCCGTTTTAACAGATTTATTCATAATTTCCAACATGCCCCCATCGTTCAAATCCAATCGTGATGCGATTCGTGCCTGGCCGGCGGTCGGAGTACCGATTACAACACCACGTCCCGTTTCATAGAACGCACTTGCAATCGCTTCGGCCGTGCCACGCGTCATATTTGACACGACAACAACAACCGGCGCACTTGTCATTGCATCGCCCGATGGAACAATTTCTACTTCTGACATTGCGGTTTCAACGACACGCATAATTGGACGCGCCCCAATAAACAGCCCTGCCAATTTCGCCGCCGCCCGTTCGTCATCACCAATGGCCGAACGCAAATCTAAAATCACCCCGGACAGATTTTGGTGTTTATTTAATGCCTCGGCAACAATGGACGCAGCATTATTAGAAACCTGGTTCACGATAATTTCCATTATTCCACCATTATCATCGTCCATAAACACAACATCTGCATCGGCCAAAACAACCGTTGCACGACGCACAACAATCCGCCGTGTTCCCGTTGGTGTCATCAATGTCATTTTTAACGTTCCAGAATTAAATCCCGACATCATCGCCGCCAACACAGAATCAGCCATGTCCGAAACCAAAGTTCCATTTATTTCACCAATCAAATCCCCCGCACTGACCCCCGCATTGTCCGCCGGCGAACCTTTATACACCCCAAGAACCCGAAAGTTTCCACGTTCATCACGCCGCCCTTCGATACCGACACTGGTCAATATACGACCATCACTTGCAATTTCTGCATCACGCGAATATATATAACGCCCTCTTTCATCTATCCCCCGCATAAGGCCGTCAACAACCGCACGATAAATTTCCGCATCATTCGCCGCCGCCAAATTTGCATCACGTTCACGCATTTTCAAAACCAATGCCGTCGTAATTTCACCAAACGCATCCCAATCACGCGCAGATGGCCGCGGATAATTTGCAACAATCGAATCACCCCAAACCAAAACAACACGTTCATCAGTCGCCGCAATATGCGCATCCTTGCTCATATTTTCCAAACTTTCAATTGCAACGTTTATACTTTTTCCGCCCCAACTAACACCATCCAACTTTTCATAAATATCGGCAAAGCCACGCGACATTTCAACAACATTCAACCCACCCTGAATCGGTTCATCATCAAAGAACAATTCGCCGGCACGTGCACCGGTTGCACCCAACAATATGAACAAAAACGCCATTAAAAATTTTTTCATATTTCCCTCCTTTGTCTTTTGCAACCGGCATCACCAATTTAATATTTCGTTTCGCGCAGGTTAAAGTGATACAAAATAACGTTCGAAATATACATACTGGTCAATGTGCCCATAATGATAGAAAATGTCATCGCAATTGCAAAATCACGCAGTGCCATTCCACCGAACACGAACAACCCCAACAACGCCAATATTGTCGTGATACTGGTCATCAAAGTACGTGGCAACATTTCATTCACCGACAGGTCAATCAGTCCATCCATCGGCATTTTGTGATATTTTTTTATATTTTCATCGATTCGGTCATAGTTCACAACTTTATCATTTATCGAATATCCAACACCCATCAAAATAACGGCTATCGCGGTCTGGTTAAATTCCAATCCGGCAATTGAAAAAAAACCAAACATCAACACAAAGTCGAACACCAACGATACAAAAGACCCAACCGCATAACCACCACGATATCGAATCCAAATATACACAGACATCAGTATAAAAGACACCAAAACGGCCAAAATACCACCGCGCACCAATTCACCACCAATCTTTGGTCCAACGATTTGCACCTGGGCATATTCTACACGGTCGCCCAAAATATCTTTGATTTCACGAACGCGTGTGTTTTGTTCGGCATCGGTTGCACCCTTGGGCAAACCAACACGAATCAGAATTGCATTTCCATCAATCGATTGCAATTCCGGCTTAAACGCGGCCAAATCGTGACGCATTTTATCGACGGTATATTCCGGATTTGTTGCAGTTACCTCCATCGAAATACCACCGGCAAAATCGATTCCGTAATTCAACCCCTTAAACGCCAATGCCAAGATAGATGCGGCCATTAACAGACCCGAAATCCAATACGATACTTTGCGATACTTCATAAAATGCAGTTTCATATCAAAACCCCTTATTGTTTAACATAACCAATTTTTTTATTTTTGCCACCCATATACCAATCTATCAGTACACGCGACAACCAAATGCACGTAAACAATGTCGTCAACACACCAATAGACAACGTCACGGCAAATCCACGAATCGGCCCTGCGCCAAATTGGAACAAAATCAATGCGCAAATCAAATTTGTTATTTCACCGTCCAAAACCGTCTTCATAGAACGAGTAAAACCGTGATCAACGGCACGCAACGGTGTTGCACCCGCACGAATTTCATCCCTTATACGTTCAAACGGCAATATATTCGCGTCCACCGCCATACCCAACGTCAGAACGATACCTGCGATTCCCGGCAACGTCAATGTCGCCCCTAAAAGTGCCGAAACACCAATAATCATTGCCAAATTCACCAACAATACGATGTCCGCAATCACACCAAAGGCGCGATACACCGCAATCATAAATATCAACACCAACAACACACCTATTGCGGAACCGACCTTACCTTGGGCAATGGTGTCGGCACCAAGTCCCGCACCAACCGTACGTTCTTCGATTACCTGTAACGGGGCCGGCAAAGCACCACTGCGCAACAGAACGGCCAAATCTTTTGCACCCTGTAAAGTAAATCCACCGGAGATTTGGCCACGTCCACCCGGAATCGGCTCACGAATAGTCGGTGCAGACAAAACCTTGCCATCCAAAACAATGGCAAACCGTTCGTTCACATGGTCGGTCGTCAATTTTGAAAAACGCCTTGCACCAACCGAATCGAACACCGTTGTCACAACCGGCATATTATTTTGGTCAAAGTCCGCCTGGGAATCCTTTAACGATTCGCCCGATACTTCGACATGCGAATACACCGGTACCACACCACCATTTTCCATATACGGCAAAAATTCAGTTCCCGCCGGCGCGACCCCAGACATAACCTGGTCCGGCGTAACATTTTCATTCACCAAATGAAATGTCATTTTTGCGGTTTGCCCAATCAATTCTTTGATACGTTCCGGATTATCAACACCTGGCAATTGCACCAATATATATTTACCACCCTGACTTTGAATCGACGGTTCCTTGGTTCCCAACGCATCTATACGGCGACGCACAATTTCAATACTGCGCGCCAAGGCATCCTGAATCATTTCTTGCCGTTGCTTTTCAGAATATTGTAATGTTATCGTTTGCCCCTTTGACGATATATCCACGGTATTCCCAAGGACACTTTTTAACCGCCCTTTGGCACGCGACATTTCTTCACCTTCACGCAAAGTCAAAGACACAACACCATCATTATTGCGCAGGTTCGAAAACCGAATCACACCCTTGTCCCGATCAATCATCGCGGTACGCACTTCGTCATACAATTGGTTTGACTTTTCGCGGAACATTGTCGCGGTATCAACCTCTAATAACAATTGCGCCCCACCCTTCAGGTCCAATCCCAACGATATCGGATGCACCCAAGACGGGAAATACTTTGCGGCACCCGACCACATTGTTGGCACCGCCAACAAGACACCGAACACCGCAACAAAAACTATTGCCAATTTTTTCAACATCTGAATACCTTTTTATTTTTCGACACTTGCAATGGCATTTTTACTGACTTCTATGACAACACCTTTGGCGATTTCCATTTCAATAGTCTTGTCACCAACCTTTTTAACGGTGCCATAGATACCCGCGGCCAACACACGATTCCCCACCGCAACCGAATCCAGCATTTTTTGATATTCGGCCATACGACGCTTGTTCGGGCGCACCATAAAGAAATAAATCACAACAAATATGATTAAACAATAGAGCATCAAACCACCCCAACCGCCCTGCTGTGCCGGTTGTGCAGCACTAGTAACCGTATCAACGACTTGGACTTCTTCCATGACTTTTCTCCTTTTGGTTTTATTATTATTTGCCCCCAGAATAGACAAAAAAAAACGATAAGTAAAGGAAATAGTGCGAGAGTGTTAGTGGTTAGTGTAAGTTCCCCTCTCAAGAGGGGAACTTGTTATCTGGAACAAAAAACGGCGCTATGCGCCGTTTTCACTAATCACCAACCACTATCACTAGCCACCAACTACTGCAACCCGACCGTCATAGTGTCGCCATAACTTGCGATATTTTGGCCACCGATTGCGCATTTAATATCTTCAAACCCCTGCTTTAATTGGTTCTTTTTCACGATTTTCGCCGTGATAATACCACCCGCGGTCCCAAGCACGACACCCGCAATACTGTCCGACGCCAAACGCGCAGTGTTAAAGTTCCCTTCGGCATCTTTCCATACAGACTTTTCAAATCCGCCCATTGTCGAACTTAATGAAGTATACAACGCCTCTATCCTTGCCAAAACATCCAAATACGACTTGCTATATTCGCACTTGCCGTTTTTGACTTCTTTGTTTGCATCATTACATTTGCATCTACCACTTTCTGTTCGGGCATCGGCAATCGTACATTTGCAATAATTACCGGCGGCATCATATTCCATACCTTCATTATCACACTTGCATGTATCACCAACCGGGGTTGAATACGACGGACACTGCTTTGTCACAAGACCACCTTCGCATTTCCTGGTATTTGGATTGTACACTTTCGACCGGTCTTTGCATTTACATGTTAAACCATCCTGATACGTCTCCTCGGGCGGACATTGCACCGTCGGATCTGGTCCCGGCTTATCTTTGACTACACATTGTCCACGCCCACTTACGATTTCAAAGGTCTTACCACCCTTGCATACACATTTATCGCTTGCCTTATCATAATCCCCCTCGGTCCCGGTATCGCAACATGCAAGTGCCGTCTGACTCATACCCGCACGCTTTTCCCGGCAAGATCTATTGTCTGGTTTAGGACCGGGTGGCACCACACCACCACCCACACAAACACCATCTGCATTCGGTTTCATATTCGCATCATCACACTTCGTTGCCCAACATATAAGGTTTCTACCTTCTTGACACCGCAACTGAAATTCTACACCATGCGTTTCATCTGTCTTTTTATAACCGCTACATTCTGCCTTCGTTAACGCCCTACTATATGCACCACCAACAGGTATATCCCCAAATTGACGTGAGTTACACATACCATCATCAACAACGACCCACCTGTCATTCAATCCACCGCGTGCCCACCAACCCCAACATTGATACTTACGTGTCTGATTTATCTTTTTACCCTGCCAATAATGCCCCGCACTCATCGTTACCACTTCGTTGGCCGTACAACTTGCAGATTTTACTTGGTCACATTCAAATCCCTTACCATCGCCCGAAGTTTGATGTCTGGTATTTTCCCACCCTTGCTTAGAAGCCTGCCACTGATATTCACTTTCATACAAAAACTCATCATCTGCCGGCCGTTGATTACCCTTATACATCAACGTAATCGCCGAATTACACCCGGCAAACCCATCACAAACAAAAACCAGTGCCAAAAACGCACCCAAAAGAATTTTTTTCATCTCTCTTTCCTTTTTTATAAAACACTCCCTGTCCGTGGGATTATATCACAAATTTTTCCCCCACGCAAATGGATTAGTGGCTATTCTCTCTCAAACCAACCATCCATCTCGCTAATCGGAATGAATTTGTATACTGGGCGACCGTGATTGCATTCACCACCGCGCGCCGTTCTTTCAATATCACGCAACAGCGCATCCATCTGGTCCACATTCAACTTTTGCCCTGCACGCACAGAATGATGGCATGCGTGATTCGCCAATTTCAAATGCAATTTTTCACCCATTCCACTGGAATGCCCGTAATCGCGAACCTCGTCCGCCATATCACGCAAGACGGTCGCCCAATTCAAATCCCAATCGGCGGGCTTTTCAAATATCGCGATTGCATCATCGCCAAATGCGTCCACAACCAATCCACCCGCACGCAATTCATCCGCCACAGACAATACCGCCGCAACTTCTTCGGGGCGCAGGTGCACCACAATCGGCGTCAACAATGGTTGCGTCTTTATCGTATGATTGCGCATTTTTTCATATGTAATTCGTTCATGTGCGGCGTGTTGGTCCACAACGACCATATTTTCACCGGCAACGGCAATTATATATTTGTTTGCAATTTGACCAACAACGCGCCCCAATGGTTGGTCTTCAAATATATTTTCGTTCAAATTTGGCGTGGGTACCGATTCGTTTTTTACAAAGTCCGGATTCACCGTTGCATGATTCAGCCAATTATTCACCGGTCGTGGTGCAAAAGCACGTTGCACAACGGTATCTTTTGTCGCCACCGGCGTTGAAACGATTGGCCCACGGAAAGAAATATTTCCCGTCGCACCCGGTGCCCCAGACGTATGAATCATAGTTTCGGCCAATGTATCCCGCAAAGACTTAATAATAAATGCCCGCACATGATTCGGGTCCAAAAAGTGCACATCATTCTTCGTTGGCGACACATTCACATCTACATTAGCAGACGGCAAAGTCAAATACAACGCGCACAGAGGAAATTCCCGCGCATGCATAACATCCATATACGCCGCCCGCAACGCCCCAATCAAAACTTTATCTTTAACCGGGCGGCCATTCACAAACAAATACTGGTCAACCGAAGACGCCCGCCGCAATGTTGGTTCGGAAATATAACCCGTAAGTTTCATTCCACCCATCGAAGTAGATTCTGCATCAACCGCGCGCATGGCCCCACGCACATCATCACCCATAACGGCAATTATTCGTTCATCCATTGGCTGGTTTTTTGGAAAACGCCATTTGTTATTCAGCACGAAACCAACATCCGGCCGTGCCATCGCCAACCTTTTGACCGTATCAACAATGGACATAAGTTCCGCCCGGTCGGTCCGCAAGAACTTTAACCGTGCGGGCGTTTTTGCAAACAAATTTTTGACACGAATCCGCATTCCCGCCTGCCAATCCGAAGGACGCACATCACCGGTATTACAATTCAAACACCAACCGTTCGAATCGGCGCCATTATTCGTATCGATTGTCATATCGGATACAGATGCAATGGACGGCAATGCTTCGCCCCGAAAACCCATAAAATTTATGTTCATCAAATTATCGTCGGGCAATTTAGATGTTGCATGTCGTTCGATACAACGCGTTAAATCTTCGCGCGACATTCCCGAACCATTATCGACAACATTTATAAGTGTACGCCCACCATCAACAACATCTACTACAATTTGGTCCGCACCCGCGTCCAGCGCATTTTCGACCAATTCTTTGACGACACTGGCGCCCCGCTCTACCACTTCACCGGCGGCGATTTGATTTACCAAATAATCAGGCAATAATCGCACAGGCATTTTTTATTCTTTGAATTTTACTTCCAAAATTTCGTATTCACGTTCCCCGGACGGCAACCGCACAATGCACGTATCACCGACACAACGCCCAATCAACGCACGCCCAACCGGCGAAGTACACGATATAACCTGTTTACCATCTGATTCTATATCGGACAAAATCCGGCACTGCATACGATTACCATCTTCGTCTTCACAAACAACGCGCGCACCAAACACCACACGGTCGCCCGACAACGTGTCAATATCCACAACCGTCGCATTATTTATGACGTTTTCGATGTATTGAATCCGCTTGTCAATCTGGCGTTGGCGTTCACGGGCGGCACTGTAATCCGCATTTTCCGACAAATCGCCAAGCGACCGCGCCCATTGCACAACCTTTAATATTTCGGGTCTATCAACATCTTGCAACTGCTTCAATTCGCGAACCAGTGCTTCAAACCCCTGTTTAGAAATTGGTTTCTTGTCCATATTAGTCTTCCTGTTTTTGACCACTATATTATAAATATTCATTTTACTTTTGCAATCAGGAATTAAACAGGCTATACTTTACCATAAAAGAATAAAAACAAAATGGCACGAAACAGAATATTATCGCGATTTTTATTTCGCCGGTTCTTTTCCGGTGTTGGTTTGGTATTGCTGATTGTATGTGGCATAATATTCGCGGTGACATTTGTAGAAAGATTACCAAGCAACCCAACCGCTGTTGCAACACTTAACGATGCATGGACACGATTGATGGAATATGTGCCACTGTTTTTACCATTGGCCGTATTTATGGGCACATTGGTTGCATACTATAACCTGACCAGATCCAGCGAGGGCGTAATCATTTCTGGCGCGGGGTTGTCCCCGTACCAAATGGCACGTCCGTTCTTGCTTGGCGCGTTTTTGATTGGTATATTTGCAACCACGGTCATAAATCCTTATTCGGTCAGCATGACATCAAAGAACATTTCGCGTGAACACCTAAAATTGGTCGATGGGAAGATTTGGTTGCGCGAATCTTCGGACAATGGCTACATAACCATTATGGCGGCAAATATGACAAAAGATTCGGACAATTTGATTTTTCATAATGCAACAATATATGTCCAAAATTCTGAATTCATATTGCAAACCAAAATCGACACCGAAAGTGTCAGATTATCAGATACAGGCCTTAGTACAAATTCGGCAACCATAATGGATATTTCCGGTCAAACACACAATGGTCCGTGGGAAAACGTGACCCTTATAACCCCACAAACGGTATTAGACCGATATATGAAACCGGACCAGATTTCTTTTTGGGCTTTGCCGAAATTTATTCGAAAAATGTCAGAAATCGGTGTATCGGTACGCGGTCATATTATTCAATTTTGGACTCTGTTGTTTTTACCATTGACCATGATTGCAATGGCGACATTGGGCGTTGCATTTTCACAAACACGCCAACGCCGCAATCATACATTTGGTAAAAAATTCAGCATTGGTATTTTAACCTGTTTCGCGCTATATTTCTTGTTGAATATATTCAGTGCACTGGGTGCGAACGGAACATTACCGACACTGCTTGCAATTATTGCACCCCCACTAATTATAATTGCGGCGGCGGGCGTATTTATCGCGGGATTTGACACAATATAAAAAGGAAATAAGAATATGCCATTAAAAAAGAAAAATTCAATAAAGACAAAAATCATCATATGGACACTGATTGCAATATTGGTGGTTTTAATGATAATCTATTTTCCACCACCACAAAACGTGACCGAGGTTGTTTTGTACCAATAAAATGCCAAACTATATCGAAATTTTTCTGGAAGCCCAATCCGCCGAAAAAGGACGCAGCAAGAATACACTTGTGGCGTATGCAAACGACCTGAACCACGCAGAGCAAAATATTCCCGGCGGACTGATTCACGCGAATGCAAACGACATAGAAAAATACCTTGGCCAAATGGGCGGATGTGCATCATCGGTGGCACGACGTGCAAGTTGCCTGCGTATGTTTTACAAATTTCTAATGTTAGAACATATTATCACAACAAACCCAACAACCAACATTGAATTACCAAAACGTGGCAAGCCATTACCAAAACTATTGACCACCGACGAAATTGAAATGCTAATATCATCGGCGGGCGACATAAGAACCGCGGTGCGTCTGCGCGCAATGATAGAATTACTGTACGCATCGGGCCTGCGCGTTTCGGAACTGTGCGAATTACCAATGACGGCAATTTTGGGCAACAAACTTCTTATTCACGGCAAAGGCGCCAAAGAAAGAATCGTCCCCATACACGAAGGCGCAATACACGCATTAAACAAATGGATTGAAATGCGTGATAATGATGAATCGAAATACGTATTTCCAACGTATTCAAAATCGGGCCACATAACACGTGATGGATTTTTCAAGATATTAAAAAAATGTGCAGTATTGGCCGGAATTGAACCCGCGCGTGTCACACCGCATGTTCTGCGACATTCGTTCGCATCGCATCTGTTGGCAAATGGTGCAAACCTGCGTGCAATACAAACAATGTTGGGACACGAAGACATTTCAACAACGCAAATCTATACTCACGTATTGCCCGAAAAGTTGCACCAGGTTGTTGAACAACACCATCCACTATCCGATACCAAGGTGAAAAATAATGATTAAAAAATGTGATTTTCCCGGTTGCACACGTGCGGGCACTTGCCGTGCCCCCAAGACTCGCGATTTACGCGAATATTGGAATTTTTGTCGCGAACACGCCGCCGAATATAACAAAAATTGGAATTACTATGCCAATATGACCCCCGAAGAAATCGAAGCAGATTGGGAAGAACAAACATTTGGCAAATCAAACAAACGAACAAAACAAGATGCCAATGACTATGTGAAATTTTTGAATGATTTTATCACTGGGCGCAGCAATTTTGACAAGGTTTCACCGAAAAAATCCCCCCCTTCGGAAACGGTTTCGGCATTCAAAACTTTGGGCCTGCCCATTACGGCATCTTGGCGTGAAGTCGGTGCAAAATACCGCGTACTCGCCAAAAAATATCACCCCGACACCGCAACAGCCGACACATCGGGTAATGATTTTGCACGAATTTCCGACGCATATCAAACACTTAAAAAATATTTTGGCAAATAAATAAAACCTTTAAATTTTTATGGCACATATATTCACATTGTGCTATGGTTCTATGAACAAAAGGATATTTTATAATGTATGACGTTATTATTTTGGGTTCTGGACCGGCCGGATTGACGGCGGGAATTTATTGCGGACGCGCGAATAAGAACACACTGGTCATGGGTGGCGACACGTTGGGTGGCCAAACGGCGGGAATTGCAACATTGGAAAATTACCCCGGATGGAAAGGCAGTGGTTTCGAACTGATTGAATTTATGAAAGCCCAGGCGGAATCTTTCAATGCAAAAATTGAGATGAAAACCGCGGCACATATTGAAAACTGTGCGGACGGCACGTTTGTTATAACCGACACAACCGGAAAAAAATATGAAAGTCGCAGCATAATTTTGGCAACGGGCGCATCACCACGTAAACTTGAAATCGAAGGTGCACGTGAATTCTTTGGTCGTGGCGTATCATATTGCGCAACGTGCGACGGATTTTTCTACAGTGGTAAAACCGTATTAGTTATCGGTGGCGGCAACACCGCGTTAAATGATGCACTGTATTTGGCGGACATTGCCAAAACGGTAAAGATTGTTTATCGCAAATCATCATTTACCCGGGCCGAGGCAGTAATTCGCGACCGCGTTTTGGCAAAACAAAATATTGAATGTATATTTAACACCGAATTAAAGAAAATATCTGCACGTCCAAATTCTGAAACCGACGAATTGGTTGCAACAACAACAAATGACGAACAGATTATTTGCGACGGGATTTTTGTTGCAATTGGCCACGAAGCAAACACAGATTATTTGACCGAAGACATCAAACGTGATGATTTGGGACGCCTTAGCCCCGACGCATTACCACGCGGAATGTTTGTCGCGGGCGACGTACATTCGAATATTAAAATGCAAATCGCGACCGCGGTCGGTACCGGATGCACAGCGGCAATGGACGCCATCGCATACCTGAACACAAATGCACAATAATAAAAAGGTGATAAAATGATTGATATAAAATTTATTCGTGAAAATCCAGACATTGTAAAAAATGCATGCCGGGTCAAAAATTTTCCGGACGTTGTCGATGACATTTTATCATTAGATAAACGCATTCGCGAGTTAAAAACAATTACCGAAACCAAGACGGCCGAAAAAAATAAAATTTCGCGCGAAATTCCAAACGCAACCGATAAAGCCGCACTTGTTGCACGTTCAAAAGAAATCAGTGCAGAAATCGCGAACGACATGGCGGAACTGTCCGAAAAGCAAGATAAATTCAATGACCTTATGCATCGTGTTCCACAAATCCCAAGTCCGGACGCCCCGATTGGCGCAGACGATTCTGCAAACATCGAAGTTCGCCGTGTTGGCACACCACGCACGTTTGATTTTACACCGCGTCCACAATGGGAATTGTTGGATATGAACGGTTGGTGGATGCCGGAAAAAATCGGCACTGTTTGTGGCACACGCACATATTGCCTGTGCGGAGAATTGGCGGAATTATCATTGGCGATTGAAACATATGTTATTCAAAAACTGATTGGCAAAGGTTTCAAATATATTGAATGTCCACCGGTTACTAAACCCCAGACAATATTTAACGCCGGACATTTTATGGGGTCTGATTTATCGGTTATGAATGACGACGTATTTATGTTATCAGGCACCGACCGATGCCTGGCCGGAACCGCAGAGATAATTTTGAATTCACTACACGCGGATGAAATTTTATCGGAAAACGAATTGCCAATAAAATATGCAGGATTTTCGACATGTTTCCGTAAAGAGGCCGGCGCCGCCGGTCGCGACACACGCGGACTTGTGCGTTTTCACCATTTTAACAAGGTTGAACAATATATTTTCTGTCGACCCGAAGAATCTGACGAAATGCACGAATTTTTGTTAAATAACCTGTGCGAAGTTGTGGAAGATTTAGAGTTGCCATACCGTGTTATTGCAAATTCTACGGGCGATATGGGATTCAACAAAATCAAGATGAACGACGTCGAAGCATGGTTCCCATCGGAAAATGCATACCGGGAATTGGGATCTTGCTCATCCATCGGTCAGTTCCAGGCCCGCCGCACAAACACACGCTATCGCGAAAATGCGACCGGCGAAGTAAAATTTGTTGCGACATTAAACAATACCGGAATCGCCGTACCTCGCGCATTGGTGCCAGTAATTGAAAACCACCAAAACGCCGACGGTTCGGTGAATATTCCAAAAAAACTACAACCACTCATGGGTGGCCGCACAAAGATTGGCTTGTCGCGACGTAGCGAAGCGAAGACGGATGGAAAACATTAAATAAAAAATCACCCAAATGGGTGATTTTTTATTTTGATATATCACGTTTCTGTTTAAACAATAAACATGTACCCATCACACAAAAAAGGGCATCACTTCCTTATTTTTTTATTTCACTGGCTTCAATTCCACCATCTTTGCGATATAAAGCCGAACTAAAGAATCCCTATCCAAACTTAATTCCTTTATTCTACTGTCACCTTGACCTTTTATTACTAATTCAGACGTGTCTTCTAGGCTAAAACGCTGCACCAGTTCAACTTTACCATCTTTCACACTTTTTATGGGTACCAATCTAAGATCACGATCTCCTGGACCTTCACGTACTAATGCCCGCCAATGGTTTTTCGAATACAAGAACGCATCCCCCCACGCATCCCGACCAATTTGCAAATCATCAGCACACAGCACTCGACTGGCTGCATAATTGATAGAGTAATTAGCCCTATCAGCCGCGTTTAACTCATTTAAATATGATTCACTCATTATTTTATCCTTTTAGTTGTTATTTACCTTGTTCTTTGACTTCTTTAACTTTATTCCACATATGCCGTCAACAGCAACTTTATGGTTTCATCAACGTTTACGTCTACACTTTTCATTTTGCAAACCCCTATTATAGTTTTGTTTGTCTCAAATATAACACAAAAAAACAAACAGTCAAGTTATTTCTTGCAAAAATTATTTTTTATGATAACTTGTTGAAAAAGCAAAAATATAGTATAATCTAAACCCTTGGGTCAAAAAAAGGCAAAAATGATGAAAATTCGTAATATTGCAATTATTGCGCACGTTGACCACGGTAAAACAACCCTGGTCGATAATATGTTGAAACAGGCGGGCACTTTCCGCGAAAACGAACGCGTCGAAGACCGCGTTATGGACAGTGGCGACATTGAACGCGAACGCGGTATTACCATTTCGGCAAAGCCGACATCCGTCCTTTGGCACGATTACAAGATAAATATTGTTGATACCCCTGGACACGCCGATTTCGGTGGCGAAGTCGAACGTATTTTGTCTATGGTTGACGGGGTTGTACTTCTGGTGGACAGTGCCGAAGGCCCCCTGCCCCAGACTAAATTCGTATTGTCCAAGGCGTTAAAATTGGGACTGCGCCCGATTGTGTGCATAAACAAGGTTGACCGCAACGACGCCCGCCCGGACGAAGTTTTATCCGAAACATTTGACCTGTTTGATAAATTGGGTGCGGACGATGCGCAACTGGATTTCCCATACCTGTACGCGGTTGGCCGTGATGGTTGGGCGGTACGCGATTTGAACGACGAACATCGGGATTTAACCCCGTTGTTCCAACTTATTGTCGACCACGTGCCGGCGCCGGATTGCAATGGGTCGCGTTGCCAAATTGACGCGCCATTCACAATGTTGGCGACAACACTGGAATCAGACCCCTATGTCGGCCGAATCCTGACCGGAAAAATAGAATCGGGAACCGTACGCGTGGGCCAGGCCGTCAAAGCAATAAATATGAATGGCGAATTTATCGAAAATGCCAAAGTTACAAAAATTATCGAACATCGCGGCATTGAAAAAATATCACGCGAATCCGCATCGGCCGGCGACATTGTCGTCCTTGCCGGGTTCAGCAAGGCAACCGTGGCCGATACACTGTGCGATCCTTCGGTCACCGAACCAATTCCGGCAATGCCAATCGACCCACCAACACTGACGATGACATTCTTTGTGAACACTTCGCCATTGGCGGGCAAAAGTGGCAAAAAACTTACATCGCGTATGATTGGCGAACGACTTTTCAAAGAGGCCGAAACGAATATCGCCCTGCGCGTGACGCAAAGCGAAAACAAAGAATCTTTTGAGGTTTCCGGTCGTGGCGAATTGCAACTTGGGATTCTTATTGAAACGATGCGGCGTGAAGGTTTTGAATTGTCTGTATCGCGTCCACGCGTTGTTATGCATACGGGCGAAAACGGCGAAATGTTGGAACCAATCGAAGAAGTTGTCGTTGACGTCGACGACGAATTTAGTGGCGTTGTCATTGAAAAAATGACCAAGCGCAAAGCAACAATTACAGAAATGAAAGCGTCCGGTGGCGGCAAAACACGCATAGTATTTTCGGCACCATCGCGCGGACTTATTGGGTACCTGTCGGAATTTCGCACCGACACACGCGGCACAGGAATTATGAATCGCGTATTTGACCGGTATGATACATATCGTGGTCCAATCGTCCAATATCGGCCGGGCGTTTTGGTTTCAATGGAAAATGGCGTGACGGCGACATACGCACTGCACAATTTGGAACCGCGCGGTGTTCTGTTCGTCGGTCCACAAACCGAAGTGTATTCCGGAATGATTATCGGTGAACACAGCAAAGAAAATGACCTGGAGGTCAACCCCATCAAGGGCAAAGAACTGACCAATGTGCGCAGTGTGACCGCCGATGAAAAATTATTCCTTGCCCCGCCACGCAAGATGTCATTGGAAGAAGCGTTGTCATATATCCAAGATGATGAATTGGTAGAGGTGACACCCGCCACAATCCGTCTGCGCAAGAAAGAATTGGACAGCGGAAAGCGCAAAAAACTTGCCCGCGGTAAAGAAGAAACACTGTAAATTCAAACCGGCAAATGCCGGTTTTTTATTTGCGGTGCATCAAAATTATCGCTATAATCGTAAAAAAGGAATCAAAATGCAAGAACCACTTATGTCTGTTGTCGTGCCAATGTATAATGCACGTGAATTTATTCGAAAAACTCTGGAGCACTTGGTGCACCAAACATATAAAAATATCGAAATAATAATTGTAGACGACGGCAGCACGGACAACAGCGGTGAAATTATTAAACAGTACGCAAAAAAAGATAAACGCATAAAACTTATTACACAAAAGAACGCCGGCGTATCGGCCGCATCGAACACGGGAATTTTGGCGGCAACCGGTGAATATGTTTCCATACACGACCACGATGATTTTGTGAACCTTGATTATTTTGAAAAAATGGCGGACGCCGCAATAAAAACAGGTGCAGACATACTCTGTGGTGAAGTTTATGAACCCGGTTGGTCTTTCCCAAAATTCAGCGCGATACAAATTGCAACATCTTTAGCCGACAGAATTCAAATGACACACGCAAACGCATTCAACTGCGCATGGCGATATGCATATAAAACAGAATTCCTACGCCGAACCGGGTTATTGTTTGAACCGGCCGTATGTGGCGCCCAAGATGTCATATTTTCAAAATCTGCGATTATTTTGGCGGATACGGCCGCAACGGTACCCGGCGCAGTATATAATGTCATTGACCGTTCAACATCACTTGGCAAGAACAAGAAAAGAAAGGCCGCGCACTATTCCGATGAAACACCAAAGGCATGGCAACGATATCACGAATTATTAAATAAATATGGTGCCAACGAATTACTTGCCGCACCAGACACACCAGAACGTATTGATACTTTCAAAATGTTTAACCGCACAATTTTCAAATGCGAAGTTTTTCCACGCAAGAAAAGATATTACATTTTCGGATTAAATATTGGCACAAAACATATGGATTAAAAAATGAAAAACGGTTCAAAAACAACTGTATTAAAACGTCTTTTTCTTGTTGCCGGATACAATCCGAACGGAATTATTGATGAAGCATTGGCATATTACGTGCGTCAATTAAAACGATTTGGCGATGTCATACTGTGCATGGATTCGGATATAGATGATTCCGAATTAGAAAAGGTTCAAAAATATTGCCTGCACGTTATGGCGAAACGCCACGGCGAATATGACTTTGGTTCGTACAAGCGCGCATATAAATGGGCGTGTGATAATTTAACCCTGCGTGATTATACGTGTTTATATTTGGTAAATGATTCTGTATATGGCCCCGTATTTGATATGGGTGAAATTCTTGGGAAATTGGAATCAACCGGAACCCATGCATCGGGCATTGTTATTTCAAAACATCGCACACATTCTTTCTTGGAATCATGGTTTGTTAAACTGACCAAAAAAATATTCTTGTCGGAATGGTTTGCAAAATTCTTGGATTCGGTAACCCAAGAGCCAACAAAAAATCAAGTCACACTTAAATATGAACACGGCCTGACTAATTTAATTTTAGAAAATGAATGTACCGCACGTGGTGTTTACTTGGTACACGGAAGACACACCTATAATTATCCCAAATCATTGGTTTTGCATGGTTGCCCATTTTTCAAAAAGGTATGTTTTACCCGCCACTGTGGTGCCCTTGGGGCCCAGGTAAAATATATACTGGACCACACAAACGTCATAACTCGCACGGCAATTATGGATTCTGTAAATCGTCTGTATGGTGCCGAATATGTGAAAAACTTTTTGACATCGAATCCATTCAAAATACTTGGCCGCAAGATAAAATATGCAAAACAAAAGATTAAGGATGCCCGCCAATGAAAAAACGAATCGCCGCGATAACAATGGCACGCAATGACGAATTCTTTCTGTCGCGATGGATTGAATATTACGGTCGCGAAATTGGTTTGGAAAATTTGTACATTATATTGGACGGCACCGACCAAGTTGCCCCAAAAAATTCCGCAAATGCACACATCATAAAAATGCCCCACACCGATATGTCGCGCGCGGCCGGCGACAAATATCGAATCGGCAAGATTTCAGATTTGGCAACCGAACTGTTCAAAAAATATGATATTGTAATCGGATGCGATTCCGATGAATTTTTGATTGTTGACCCAACGGCGAATATGAAACTTGCCGAATATTTATCGGCCGCGAAATATCGCACAACGGTATCGGGGCTTGGTTTAGATATTGGGCAAAATATGGATTGCGAAAAACCATTGGACATATCAAAACCATTTTTGAAACAACGTGAATATGCCCTGCTCTCTACCCGATATACTAAACCCGTCGTTCTGTTCCGTCCCGCCCGCTGGGGCAGTGGTTTTCATCACATCAAAAAGCACAATTTCCATATCGATAATAATTTATATCTGTTGCATTTTGGTGCGGTTGATATGGAAATGTTGGTGACCAAGGCCGCAAACCGTGGCCCAGATTGGGTAAACCACCTGCGCCGCCGCGGAAATGGCACAATAAATATGGTCACAAAAAAACATGCACATGGCACATTCGCCATACGAATCGCACGCATAATGCAACGCGTATTTCGACCAATCTATGCATGGAATAAACCAAGTATGCTGGGGTTAAAATTGGTTGTAAAAATACCATCACAATTTAAAAAGACAAACATTTAACAAAGGATGAAAAATGAAACACCTGCGCCAAGTAATTGCAACGATTATCTCTATGGCATTTTTCTATAATAAAGATAAAAAACAACGCATCTATGATTTATTGAAAGAATACAGTGTGTTTGACATTTTTAATGTAAAGCAATTTGAAAAGACACCTGTACGTAAAAATTCCGTATTACTGGTTGAAACGAACAGATGCCACGGCGAAGTGATTTCTGCATATTTCAAATATTTTCAAGATTTGGGATACAATGTCGATATTATAATGCACAATGTTATCTATAATGAAAAACACTTTACTCGGCACGATATTTCAAAAGTGAATATATTTCACTGTTTAAGTACCGCAATGCACAAAATGCTCAAATCTACAAAAATGGAAAAATATAAGGCAATTTTTATAATGACCCCAATGAATTATACATTCGCCTTTCAAAGTGTCTTTGATATATTTCCAGAATTGACCCGGTTCAATAATTTGTATATTGTCGCCCATAATACACCCAACATTGAATCTTATTATCAAGACTTTAATCAAACACACATATTCGGACTTGGACGGCGATTAAACGATTACCCGTCAACAAACCCGCACCTGTTCGGCAAAGTTCAAAAAAATTCCACGAAACACAACCAAACAACATTTATCACTGTTGGCGGTATCTCACCTAAACGTAAAAACCATAATATTCTAATTTCTGCAATCAAACAATTGGTCAATGCCGGTTATGATTTTCGTGTAATAGTCGTCGGCGGTGGTGGAAAAATTCCGGGTATAACCAACGAAATCAAAAAATATATAATCACCCCCGGACGCCAGGTCGGCGAAAAAATGTTTCAATTTATGGAACAATCTGATTTCTTTTTACCATTATGGGACAAAAACAATCCTGAGCACGACAAATACAAAACAAATCAAGTGTCGGGATCACCGCAACTGATTTACGGATTTAACAAAATACCAATAGTTCAACAAGAATTCGCCGAATTTTATGATTTTGACAACACAAATGCCATTATATATACGGGCGACAACCTGGCCGCGGCCATGGAAAGCGCTATTGTTATGACCGACCAAGAATACAAAAAAATTTATAACGGATTAGATAAATTGTCACGGGAAGTATATAACGAATCCAAAGAAAATATACGTGCGAAAATTAAATAGAATTTGCCCGTGGCATTATTCACGAATCGATTTATATACTCGCACTCCGAATAAATATCCTTTGGCGACCCTGTCATTATAGTCTAACATTCTGCGGAACACTGGTAATCCGAACACGGCCAATTTATAGGCACACCGATATCGATTCGTTTCCATTTGTATTCCCTGGGTCGTGACATCATCAATAATATTTTTAACAATTTTATCCGACGCCGCATACAGTGCCAACCGATTCAAATCACCGATATATCGTATTGCTTTCTTTTTAACGAACGGTACATTACCATTCAACACCGAATACGGATTTTTATAAACAATCGTAGTATCATGCGCCCAAGGAATCGTCGCAGACATCTTAAAACCGTGATTCACTATGATGCGCGAAAACATAATCTCGTATTTCAAAACAATATCATTCTTGTTTGTTTGTCTTGTAATATTATTCATAAATTCGGCCATAAAATCCGCAGTCGCAACACGACTGGTTATACCCAAAAACCAAGATTGCATATATTCTGGTGTTTGCGCATCTGCATATTTGACCATACCCAACAAATCGTTTTTCGTCTGTTCCAAATCTGTTAACAAATATTCCGGCAAATTCAAACAATATACACTATCATTTACCAAATAAATATATTCATATTTGGCCAACAATTTATTGCTTGCCGCATATTGGTATGCCCTTTTATACGAACCAAAATCATATTCACCATGGCGCACCCCAGATACATGCAATATATGCGATATATTCCCCAACTTTTTCAACTCTGCTTTGGACACATCGCTGTCAAAACACAAAATTATATCACCCAATTTTGAAATCAATTCCAAATAATCAAGCAATGTTTTGCTTATCTTGTCATTCTTGTTATATGCGGCGAATAAAAATAAACGATTCATATTTTCCATCCTTTTTATCATCCAATAAATTTATAAATTCTTTCACGCAAATTCCACCACTCATTCGGTACGGTATCAAAAACACCACTGTCACGCAACCCGCGCAACAAATCACGCGCAACATCGATATCTGATTGCGAAGTTAAAAAACGCACCTTATGAAAAGCAGCATTCACAAAATACCACATAAAATTTTCTTGCCATTTTGCCATTTGATATTCGGCCGCGTTCTTTTTATAAACGCTGTATGCGTTGGAAATCCCTGTACACATCGATTGCATCTTTTTCAACTGCTTCGCCGCCAAAACAATTCCACCAAAATTCGGAATATAATAATACAGTGGTAAATTTATAATCGTGACCCGCGGAGATTTTAACATAACCATACTCCACCACGGAAAATCTTCAAACAAAATTCCCTTTATAAACGTTATATCTGCAATCAAATCACGCCGATACAGGTGTTTCCACACCTGGCAATGCTTAATCAACCAACGACGATTTTTATTTCCAACGTTGTGTGCACTTTCCGTTGCATATTCAAAAACATCGTCTGTCACACGCGATTCAATTTTATCAACATTGTATTTTTTACGAATGCCCCACGGCACAACATTATCTGTATTAAAACCAAGTTTATGCATTACCATCAACCGTGGCCGATAAACCCGGTCGTACGCAAAAGAAACTATGTCCGAACCATCACGCCGTGCCATACGGTGCGCAATTTCCATTGTTTGCGGATGTATAAAATCATCACTGTCCAAATACATAATGTATTCGCCGGTGGCATATTCCATTCCGACATTTCGCGCATCCGACAGACCGCCATTTTCTTTATGCACAACAACAAACCGCGAATCGCGCGACGCATATTCTTCGGCAATTTTTCCAGAATTATCCGGCGACCCATCGTCAACACAAATCGCCTGAAAATCCGTAAACGTTTGATTTACGACACTGTCCAAACACCGCCGCAAATATTTTTCAACATTATACATCGGAATTATCACAGATATCGCCGGCATCTTTTCCCCCTGTTAAAGTTTCCTTAAAAATTTTCGCAATAACCACAACAAATAAACACCTTGACGCAATGCAAAATCGCGCCTGAATTTTTTTCCAATTTTGTACTGTTGTTTCACCTTTTTATGATGCGCCGCATCACCCGAATGCAATGCAGATTCTGAATTGAACATATAGTGATAAAATGTTTCCGACACAAACACAACGGCATTCGCCACAACAATTGCATTCAAAACAAATATTGCATCTTCTTGGGAAATCATATTAGTATCAAAACGCAAATTATTATCACGAATGAATTCCCGACGGAATAAATACCGCCACACAAATCCATCTGTGAAAGCATAAGTCCATCGCAATTTTCCAAATAATGTATGTTTGACAAAGTCACAAGAATATTTCAAATCACGCGCATACTTGGTATTTGTGACAAATCCACTGGCCACTATATCACATTCGGCCATGGCCGCGGCATCATACATTTTTTGATAATAATCATCATCAATAAAATCATCGGCATCCAAGAAATGAATATATTCACCACGTGCCTTTGCGATACCATCATTTCGCGCCGCCGACACACCAGCATTAGATTTATCAAAAACAACGAATCGCGAATCATGCGCAACATATTCGGACAAAATATCGCGACTTTTATCCGTGCTGCCATCATTCACACAAATCACTTCAAAATCGGCAAATGTTTGTTTGCACAAACTGTCCATGCACCGCGCCAAATATTTTTCGGCATTATATACGGGAACTATCACAGATATTTTTGGTGCATCACCCATTTTTTACATCTTGTTTATCATCACGTCGGCAAAAGACCCCGGAATCGGATTATTCGCCAGACGATAATTTGTTTTTTGGAAAAACGCGCCCGCAGTCAAGATTTTGAACAATTGTTCATCAAACGGCTTGTCCGCATATTTCCACCACACTGCGTGCGTATCATCTTGATCAACGTGCGCCATTTTATTCATATACTTTTTCGCACGCGGGTCATTCAAAACCAAAGTCTTGAACAACAATTGGTGCATAAAGTAATCAAACCTGTGATTTTCATGCGTCCAAAAATCCAACATCATCGCACGCCACGCATCCAACAAATACGCCCCTTTGCGCGCACGAATAAAACAGTTTTGCATATAACTGTACGGAAATCCCACTGTATCACCAGCAAGGTATACAAAGAAATCTTGCTGTACAATCCAATCCGGAATCGGTGCGGTCACAAACGCGGTCGAATCCAACCAAAACCCACCATGTTCATACAACAATTCCACCCGACAAATATCGGCAAAATGCGCATTTTTTATCTTACCCGCACGACGCTTTTCCATAATTTCCGGTGGCAAAGTGATATAGTCAAAAACAGTTTTTTCATCCAGCACAACCAATTCTTGTTTACAATGCCGACGAATACTGCGGAAACAAGCCTTTACCAACGGTGGTGCATTATCCTCGCCCTGTAACCACAATGAAAAGATTTTTTCATTCGCGTCATTATTTTCAACCGGTCTTTCTTCTATTGCGGCGGCGGCGGGCAAATATCTTTCCAAATATTTCGGTATAGCATCGGCCAAAATATCACTGCGAATTTTACGTCGAACCGCACGTGGCCGCCAAAACCAATTCAGTATATGCGCCCGCCACACAATGTCACACATTGCAAAAAACCTGTCCATGCTCATATCTGCCCCTTTGGGTTAAAGACTATTCATCACCACCGGATGCATCGGCATCATCTATTGGCCCGGTTGTCATTTCTTCGGCAATTCCGTTTGCACGCGCCATAATCTTGTCCAACAATTCCGCCTGGGCCGCCGGATGTTCGCGCAACCATTGACGCGCATTCGCCTCGCCCTGGCCGATTCGTTCATCGTTATAAGAATAAAAACTGCCGGCTTTGTCGATAAAGTTATACTTTACCCCCATGTCCAAAATCTCGCTTATGCGGGAAATACCTTCGCCATACATAATTTTGAAATCAACAGTACGGAAAGGCGGCGCAACCTTATTTTTTACAACCTTTACCCGTGTTTCGTTTCCAACAACGTTTTCTTTATCTTTGATTGCACCGGTACGACGAATATCCAAACGTACCGACGCATAGAACTTCAACGCATTTCCACCACTGGTTGTTTCGGGGTTTCCAAACATAACGCCAATTTTCATACGAATTTGGTTGATGAATATCAACAATGTATTACTGCGTGAAACAGACCCCGCCAGTTTTTTCAACGATTGGCTCATAAGTCTTGCGGTTGTTCCAACGAAACTGTCGCCGATGTTTCCTTCTAATTCCGCCTTGGGCACCAATGCGGCAACAGAATCGATAACCACAACATCAACCGCCCCCGATTTGATAAGTGTATCGGCAATTTCCAATGCCTGTTCACCCGAATCAGGTTGCGATATAATCAGGTTTGCAACATCAACACCCAACTTTTTCGCATAACTTGGGTCCAATGCATTTTCTGCATCTATATATGCGCACGTTCCGCCCTTCTTTTGTGCCTCGGCCACGGCATGCAAAGCCAACGTTGTTTTACCCGAACTTTCCGGCCCATATATTTCAACGATTCGGCCACGCGGATATCCACCAATCCCCAACGCAATATCCAAACCCAAAGACCCCGAAGATATCGCTTCGATATTCTGTTGGGAACCATCGCCCATTTTCATAATTGCTTCTTTACCAAATTGTTTCTGGATTTGTGCCAATGCAGATTCCAATGCAGGATTTTTGGCACCCGTATTTACAACTTCTTTTTTTGCCATAAAAGACCCCTTTTCTTGTACCGAAATGATACAAAGAAAAAAACCAATATGCAATTATTTTTTGGACAAAAGCACCATCACACTTAACATCCCAATTATCGCCGTCACAACCCATACCGCCGAAGTCGCCCCAAACAAAGTGATACACCCTGCACCAATAATCGGCGCGACAACATTCGGGAAATTCACACTGGTACGAAAAACACCATAAAACTTCGTCTGTTGAGTTTTCTTGGTATTATCAAAGAACATTAAATCATGCACCGGTTCCATAAATGCACCCGAAATCTGCCACAGGACGAATATTGCAAGCACCGGAAATCCGGTTGCAAACGCCGCCCACACCGAAAATGCCGCAAAAGACCCAAAACCCAAAATCAGCCAAAGTTTTTTACCATACCTGCGCACAAGCCGCCCCATAACTTCGGATAAAACCAAATACGGTATAATTCCCAATGTCAAAACCACACCCAAAGTATCCTTGGAAAATCCGTTTTCTATAACCACTATCGGCACATACAGGTATCGCATAGCGCGCAACGAATAAAAACCGAAATTCACCGTATATGCGCGCATCATACCCGGCGTCTTAAAGAACGCCATCGCATTTCGCCACAATGCACGCACCGTGGTCCGCGGACTGACCGGACGAATTTTTTTATCTTCTTGAACCAAATGGAAATACCGAAAGAAAATCCACGCACCAAAATATACCGCCGATGCTAAGAAGAATGCCGAACGATTTCCGAATCGGGTCGCAACGGTCACGGCCAACATTGGCGCCAACAATGCCCCAATATTCACCCACAAATGATATCGCGCATTTAACTTTGCCATACCCGCATCACCGGAAAAATCCGACATAAACAGCGGTATCAACAGCGCACTTAACGTTATTGCAAAACCACTTGTATAATCCAAGACGATAAACGTTCGCGGCAACACCGAAAAGCCCATCATCGCATAGCAAACAATCAACATAGTCAATGCAAAATAGAACACTTTAACCTTGGAAAACTGACGAAAAATCTCGTTCGCAAACAGTGCGACAATCATACAAAAAACGGAATAAATCGCGACATAAATACCGACTATTGCGGAACTTTTGAATATTTCCAATATGACCAAAGAATAAACGGCATTATAAATACCATCGGCAAATCCGGTAAAAATCCCAAGATTTGCAAAAGAAAATCCGTTGACAGAACTGCGGGCCGAAATATACCTGTCCCGTGCCATAAAAACTCTCTCCCTTGGTATAGCAAATAACATGATATCACAAAAATTCGAAAATCGCAAAGGACATAAAAAAACGCACCGTTTGGTGCGTATAAATTAAAACCCAAAACACAACAAATTATCTACCATTACCTTTATCATCTTTGAAAACGACATTATATGCCCTTGCAAAATCTGCAATAATATTTTTCTTGAATGCTGCGGTAAAATTTTTTGTGAGTACATTTTTACCTTCATGCACTTCATACTCGATCAAGTCATGTGTTATCGCCACATCCTTTGTTTTCCATTCCCTATTTTCAACAACTATAAACTTGCGCGATTTCAAATCGAATGCATTCAAACCTTGATAGACATTAACCCCATCATCACGCACATCAAACCCGGCTACATAAGCAATTTTACCTGGCTGTGCACCTTGTCTACAGGCCACCAACATTTCGGCCAACGCTATATCATATGACGTAATTATATCTTCAGACATATTTTTACCTTTTTGTTTTTTTACGGATAAAATATACACAAAAAATCACAAATGTCAATAGAAATTATAAAATAAAAACTTGCCCAAACGGACAAGTTTTGAAATTGTAATTATATCTTTTACTTATTTGCCGGTTTTTGATTCCGTTTTTCATACAAATCTGCAAAATCAACGGTCTGCATTGCGAACGGCGGGAAACCCGATTCGGCGGTAAGTCTTGTCACCAATGCACGCACCGACGGGAACAACATTGTCGGCACATCTATCAATAACGTGCGCTTTTTCGCCTCCTCGTCCTTTTCTTCTTCCATCTGAACCAAGCCCGAATAAGTCGTTTCAATCAAAAAGATGGATTTAGAATCGGCCTTTAACTTTGAATGAATTTTTGTAATCAAATCAACCATATACAGGTTCTTTTCCGAACCCTTGACCTGCATATCAATGTTGATTTCTAATTCCGCCTGGCCATTATCCTGTTTAAAGAATAAATCCGGGACGTTTGGACTTTCAAAAGAAATGTCTTTCAAAAACTGTGATATGATATTGAACTTTGCCATATATTGCTCCTTTTTTTATGACTCGTTTTATGATAATATAGCATCAAAGGAAGATTTTACAAGTGGAGAGAATAAAAAAATGAGAATTTACAAAAAATCGTTTCTGCTGCGTGGATTCGCGGCGGCAATGTTCGGATTTTTATTGGCATCGTGCGACGTATCCACCCCAACACACACCGGCGACGATTCGGTTATACCGCGCGCGAATATGAAGAAAGTTTCTTATTCCGACCTGCCGGGGTGGCGGGAAGATGATGTGCGATATGCGCTCCAGGCGTTCCGTAATTCTTGCAAGGCAAAAATTCAATATCGGGGGCGCGTTATACCCGACCGTGAACTGTTTAACGAAAAATGCAATATGTTACCCAGTGCCAGTGCCGACAATGCAACCGTACGCGCATGGTTCGAATCGCACTTTCAACCGTACAAGATATATAATGATAACGGCACAACCACGGGCACATACACAGGGTATTATTCACCCGTAATTCCGGGATGTCGAACCAAGACGGCCGAATGCAACGAACCATTGATGGGCATTCCAACCGATGGCCGCACATACAAAGGCGTACCAAAGAAACAAATCGTAGAAAATAAAATCGGTCGCGTTCTGTATTGGGCAAACATTGTCGATGTGCAAAACATTCAAATCCAAGGCAGTGGTATGTTAAAACTTGACGATGGCACAATGGTAAAGTTAAACTTTGCCGCCGTAAATGATTTGCCATTCAAATCTATTGGTGAACAATTGCGCAATCGTGGCATTCGCCCCGACGGCGGTTATTCGGCTGATGCAGTTTGGAAACATTTGAAAAAGAATCCGAAACTTGCCCGCGAAGTAATTTACAACAACCCACGATATGTATATTTTTATGAATCGGTGCCTCCGGACGTTATCGGAAAACTTGGGACACCACTGTCGAAAATACGCAGTATTGCAATGGACGATTCGCTGTATACATTGGGATTGCCTGTATACGTCGATACTAACCTTTCGAACGGACAAAAATTTAGACGTCTTATGATTGCCCAAGATACCGGCAGTGCGATACGCGGTTGGGTGCGCGCCGACATATTCTTTGGCAAAGGCGACGAAGCATACGAATATGCCCACGGCCAACATGCCCAGGGTGAAATGTACATACTGATGCCCAAAGAATACAATTATGTCAAACCAAAAAAATAAAGATTTTACCAAGCGCGCTGCACGTCCACAAACGATTGCGGGCGCGCTTGGTGGACTATTAAAACTATTTGGTGTGCGTGCATCTGATTCTGATTTGGTTGCGCGTTGGCCGGAAATTATCGGTCCCGAAATTTCAAACCTTGCCGATATTTGCGCGGTAAAAAAATTGCGCGATGGAACATACAACATTGTTTTGCGACCACGGAATCCGGCGTATACATTAAAACTATCATATATGACGGACGAAATAAAAAAACAAATCAACAAATATTTTGGCGCAGATTGCGTCGGCAAAATAAGTTTCCGAAAATGAAGACAACAACACGAATTTTGGGGATTGACCCCGGGCTTTTACATACCGGTTGGGCGATTATTGAAACATTTGGCAACGAACGCAAATATGTGGCCAGTGGCGTAATTTTACCAAAAAAGACCGGAACACTGCCGGAACGATTGGCAATTATATTTAACGAAATCACAAAGTTATGCGACGCGTTTGCACCAAACGAATGCAGTATGGAAATAACATTCGTGAATAAAAACCCAACAACAACACTTATTTTGGGGCATGCACGCGCCGCGGCAATGGTAGCGGTGTCTGTGCGTGACATTCCGGTATTTGAATACGAACCAAATCGGGTAAAAAAGATTCTGACCGGTGCGGGTCATGCAGACAAAACCGCGGTTGATAAAATGGTAAGGATTCTATTGCCGACCGCAAATCCGAAAACCCCGGACGAAAGCGACGCCATCGCAATCGCCCTTGCCCACGCAAACACAACAAGGTTTGAAAAGTTTATTTCATAATCGGAAAATTAAAATCAGAATATAAAGAGTAGAAAACCGCCCATTTGGGCGATTTCACTAATCACTAACCACTTACACTAACCACTAATTATGCGGCGGCGGTAAATACCTTTTGCACATCGTCATTGGCATCCAATGCATCAACCAACTTTTCGATTTTTGCATATGCTTCGTCATCTAATTCCATCGGCATATTCGGAACCCATGTCAATTCTGCATTTTCCGGTTCGCCCAACACGTCTGCAATTTTCTTTTGCACATTCATAAAATCATCGGGCTTAGTCGTAATGATAAAACCCTCCTCGGTAGTTTCCAGATTATCTGCATCGGCGTCCATAATAATTTCCATCATTTCGTCTTCGGTCTTGCCAATTGACGATGGATAGAAAATCTGGCCCGCGCGGGTGAACAAGAACGCGACACTGCCCTCTTCGCCCATATTTCCACCGTTTTTGGCAAAGATATTTCTTACCTCGGGCACTGTGCGCCGCGGATTATCGGTCAACGCCTCTACAATAACCGGTACCGCACCGGGGCCATAGCCTTCGTACCGCACCGCAACATAGTTTTCGGTATTTGAACCCGACGCCTTGTCAATTGCGCGTTTAATATTATCATTCGGCATAGAATTCTTGCGCGCCTGTAAAATCGCCAAACGAAGGCGCGGGTTATTGTCGGGATTTTTATCGCCCAACTTAGCCGCCATTGTAATTTCGCGCGCCAATTTTGTAAACAGACCGCTGCGTGCCGCATCGGCCAGTCCTTTCTTGTGTTGTATATTATGCCATTTGCTATGTCCGCTCATAATTTGACCTTTTGATTTAATTAGATTAAAATTACCACAAAAGGATAACAAATGATTGGAAAATTGCAAGGCATTGTTGATTATATCGATAATGATTCAATTATTTTGATGGCCGGCCCGGTCGGATATCGTGTCTATACGGCGGAAAACCTGACCGCCGGTGCAAATGTTTGCCTGTGGATAGAAACCATAGTGCGCGAAGATTCGATTCGGTTATTCGGGTTTTCTTCGCCGGCGGCCCAAAATTTATTTAATATGTTGATTGGTGTCTCGAGTGTTGGCCCCCGTGTCGCGATGTCTATTATGGGCACGATAAAGTCCGACACACTGATGACCGCGATTGCGACCGGCGATGCCAAGACAATATCAACCGCCCCCGGCGTTGGCAAAAAAATGGCCGAAAAAATCATAGTCGAACTGAAAAACCGTGTTGGTGGCGCATCGCTTAATTTTGGTGATATGGCCACGGGCGGCGCGTTGCCAGACCTGTTGTCTGCATTGGAATCATTGGGGTACCGACGTATGGATATTATCGATATGGCACAAAGGTTGGTATCACAAAATCCGACCGCGGACGTATCAAAACTGGTTCCGATGGCGTTGAAAGAAATAAGTGGAAATAAATAATGAATGACAACGATACAATTTTTGCACTTTCATCGGGCCACAGCAAATCTGGCGTGGCGGTGATTCGAATATCGGGCGACAATCTAGAAAACTTTGCACACCGCCTTATATCCCCTTCGCCGGCGAAGGGGGGGACCGCTGGAAGCGGTGGGGTAGTGGTGCCACGTCGGGCGTATTTTACAAACCTGACCGATGATACGAATGAGATTATTGATCAATGTGTTGTCATATACTTCGCCGCACCGCACAGTTTTACCGGACAAGATGTCATAGAAATTCAATGCCATGGCGCACCCGCGGTAATAAACAAAATTTTTGAATTCCTGGGCACGCACGATATGCGAATCGCCACACCCGGCGAATTTTCACGACGCGCATTTTATAATGGCAAAATGGATTTGTCCGATGCGGATGGATTGGCCGCTTTGCTTGATGCACAGACAGACAAACAACGCGCCGCCGCATTAAAATCTATGATGGGCGGCGACGGCGAAATATATGCAAACTGGCGCGACCAAATGTTGGACATATCTGCATACATTTTTGCAATGACAGATTACGCACCGGACGATTTGCCACCGAATATTTTTGACACCGTTTTGCAAAGAATAAAAACTCTCTATACAGCGGTTTCCGCCGCATTGGCAAAATATAACACCGCGCGTGCAATTCGCAGTGGAATAAATATTGCGGTTGTTGGCGAAACAAATGTCGGCAAATCATCTTTGTTCAATCGCATTCTTGGGACCGCGCGCGCCATAGTATCCGACATCCCCGGCACGACCCGCGATGTTGTGTCGGCCAATCTTGATATTGACGGATTTTTGGTAAATCTGGCTGATACGGCGGGTATTCGTGAAACAACCGATTCGGTCGAACGAATCGGTATTGAACGAACAAACACCGAAATCGCAAATGCCGACATAGTTTTGCATGTAATAAATGCAAACAATTCCCCTTCGCTGGCGAAGGAGTGGCGGGTAGCACCCGACGGGGTAGTGGAAATTTTGGTTGTGAATAAATCGGATATAACCGAATCGCGCGATATACCGAACGCGATATATGTTTCGGCGCGCGACGGACGCGGAATGGATAAATTACTGCGCGCAATAACCGAACGCATACGCGACATAACCGGGAATGGCGAATCTGTTTTAATGATAAATGCCCGCACATACGATTTGTTAAAAACCACCGCAAACGAATTGAAAAACGCATTAGAAAAAACAAACGGCGATTTTGACATTATGTCGGAACACGTACGATATGCCGCCGATGCGATTGGGAAAATACTTGGCACAATCGGCACCGACGAAGTCATAAACCAAACATTTTCACAATTATGTTTGGGAAAGTAAGTAATTAGTGATTAGTTATAAAAAACACTGGGCATTCGCCCCGCACTAACACTAACCACTATCACTCTTTCCTTATCGGATATTTACCATCAATAAGGTTCTGCCGCACGACGTGGTGTTTGACCTTTTGCGTACTAGTCGTCGGTAAATCTTCGGTCGTCATTGCATAGTGCGTCACCCATTTGTACGAAGCGACCTTTTTATTTGCCGCGGCAATCGCCGCACCCAGTTTTTCCATTGTCATATCTTCCGCGACACTAAACACGCCGTATGCAACGGTTTTATCTTTGACACGATGTTCAAACACCGCAACATTTTTCACACCCGGAATCGTGATAAACAACCCCTCCAATTCATCGGGATAAACATTCTTGCCACTGTCCAAAACAATCACCTGTTTTTTACGCCCGGCAAAGTGCAATTCACCATTTTTATCCATCGACACCATATCCCCGGTGTTAAAGAACCCACGTTCATCAAAAACCTGGCGATTCATATCGTCGTTATTCATATATCCACCGAAAACCTGGTGCCCACGAACCCACAAAATTCCGACACCGTCTTCATTTTTATCACGAATTTCAACTTCGTTATTTGTTGTCGGACCACCAAATGCAAACGGCACACGTCCGCGACACGGTTTAGAAATACAAATTGGTCCGACCGTTTCGGTCATACCAAATCCCTGGATAAACCCAAGCCCAAGCGATGTAAAGAATGTTTCTATTTCTGGTTTAGTCGCGGCACCACCGGCAATCAGCAACTTTACACGTCCACCAAACACCTCTAACACCGGTTTCCGCGACATATCAACCAACCGGCCCAACCCAATTTTCTTAAGCCACCCGGCATTCTTTACCAAAAAGTTAAACATAACCCATTTGTGTTGCGATTTAATGCTATCTATGATTTTATTACGGAAGACCTCGAACAATCTTGGTACCGCCGGAATTACATGCGGGCGATATTTCTTGAAATCCGCCAAGAATTCTTTAGGATTCACATTTGGTTGCAACAAAACCCCGGCACCATATTGCAATGTCGCCAAAATTTCCACCGCAAACCCGAAAATATGATACATCGGCAAGAACCCATACATAACATCGCCGACTTCGAACCATTCCTGCATATCCAGCAATGAATTCGCACATTCCACCAAATTATAATGCGTCAGTGGTACAACCTTTGGCGTGCCGGTTGACCCCGAAGTAAACGACAATGTCGCAACATCAGAATCTTTTAACTTTGCGGGTTTCAGTTTTTTGTTTTCTTCACCATCTTCGGCAGTTATATCAAAGAAGGTAAACTTATCCGTTTTGTAAAAGAACGATTTTTCCGCACAGACAAATTTACATCCCGTAATTGCGGCCATATTATCATACTCGAACGGGGTCAAATTTGTATCCAACAACAAAACACTGCCACCCAAATACCATATTGCAAACAAAGTAATCGGAAATGCCGGAATATTATGCGACAAAATACCAACAACATCGCCCGCGCGCACACCGTTTTCATGCAAAGTCGCGGCACGACATTTTATTTTATGCATAAAATCTGCAAAAGAAACGCTTTCCCGCACTAGGTATAACTTGTCCGGCCATTTCTTGACGGCGCCTTCCAAAAACTGAAACATATTCATAACAAAAATCCTTGTTGTAATTGTACAATACAATGTATATTATATTCATAAAAGGAAATATTGCAAATATGAAAATTCTGACATTAAATATAAATTCTATACGCGCCCACATTGAATCTTTTATTGAAATTCTGCGGGCGGGCGAATACGACATCATATTGGTCCAAGAATTAAAGGTCGAAACAGCGGCTTTTCCGCACAACATTTTCGAAGAATACGGATATAATATCAAGGTTTTTGGCCAAAAAAGTTGGAACGGTGTCGCGACTTTTTCAAAATTTTCTATCGAAGATACAATCCGCGGTATGCCAAACTATCCGGACCCCAATGCGCGATTTTTGGAAACGGTAATTGACGGACGTGTGCGCGTAATAAACGTATATATGCCAAATGGCGAAGCCGAAGATTCACCAAAATTTCAATACAAATTGGAATGGATGCGGGCATTTTCTGACTATATCTCACAATATATAAATTCCGAAGAACCGGTGATAATCGGCGGCGATTTCAACGTTGCAATTTTGGATCGCGATGTTTGGAATCCAAAAAACTATATCGGTTCCAGTATTTCGGCACCCGCCGCACGCGAAATTATGCAGACTTGGTTAGATGCCGGATGGATGGACGTATGGCATGAAATGCATACCGATGATATTGGCTATACATGGTTCAGTTATCGCCAAAACAGTCTTAAACATAATAACGGTTTGCGCCTTGATTATTTCTTGGTAAATCATACCGCGGCAAAAATGGTTAGGGCATGCGAAATAGACATTTGCCCACGCACAGCAAACAAATCAACCGACCATTGTGGTCTTATGATAAAATTGGATTAGTCACGTTCGTCGGCGCGCGCAAAATCATCATATATTTTATACTTTGCATCACCCGTGCGCAGGTATTTATACGGCATACCACCAGCCGAATACATATTAAACAGTTCAACAATTTTATCATTGGCCGCGCGCATCATATCTGCGGTTGTATCCATATCATATTCGATTATGCGCGCATCGCCCGAACGCAATTGCAGAAATTGTATAATTGGATTTTCACAGGCGCTATACATCGCAAATCCGCCACTTTTTAACATCAGCGCCTCTAACGGTAATTGTGGCATATTACCATTCACCAATTGCGACCGCGACGGTGCCGCACCCGTTTTTATATCCAACACACCGTTATCCCATATTCGATCTGCACGCGCACATACGGTACGCCCCGCAATTTGAATCCGACCTTCGACCTCGGTCTTGGCCGATGAAGTCGCATTTAACATACGAACCGCAACCGGGGCAATTTCAACAAATCGCCTGTGCCAGAAATGAAACAACAAACTGTTTCGCCCCAATATATCGGCCGCACGTGCATCCATTTGTGCAATTAAATCCATCTCTGATACACCCGCGTGCTCATTTTCTAAAACACCGTGCACAAGATTACCAAAATCACGCGCATCGGGCCCAACCCAATAATCATCCAACACCCGCAATCGCAATATATGTCGCACATAGAACGCATACGGATTATGTATCAACAATTCCAACTCTGTCACGTACACATTCGACCAATCGGCGGGTGGAACGGGGTCCGAATAATCCAACGAACAAAAATCCACCGAATCGCGCGCACGCACCGAATTCAAAACTTCGGTCGCACTTTCCGCGTCAAACGTTCCACGCGCCACCTTTACGCGTGATAAAAATCGCGATTCTTGGGTCACAGTTCCGCCGGACACCCGACTGCGCGTCCAATACACACACGGACCACACGATAAATTCATAAAGTCCAATGCCATCAGTGACACTTTATGATTCGGTGACGGCAACCCGATTTCATTGGCAATTTTACGTGGCAACCACGGATTTTCATATCCCAATGCCGGAAACATACCTTCATTTAACCCGGTCAATATTACAACATCTGCGGTTTGCATACGCGATTCGATTGTTCCCAAAACAACAACAGACGCAGAATCATTCATTACGCCACGCACACGCACCCCCGATAAAGCATCCGCGATAAATGCACGCGCATCCGATAAATTTACACGAATTTTTTGGACATTCAGACATTCGGACAATTTCTTTATTGCAACCCAAACCTGAATCGATGCATTATCATCATCAATAAATTGTGGAACAAAAATATCGTGATATTTCTCAACAATCTCCGACACCGCATTAAATAAATCAAACTGCTCGGAAGCGTATATTTCCGAAAAATCACCCGAATTATTTTCAATCCAATCATCAAACAGATTTAAAATTGCACGCCCCGCCGGTGTGGATGTTCCCAAAGTTCCACCCGAAAAATCTGCAACTATTCCACGTCGCATAAATTCCGATTGCAACCTTTGATTTCCGGCGGCATCGGGTGTAATGACTAAAACCGTTTTCTTGGCATCTACTGCACGAACCGCCAATTCTGCAACCACGGATGCTTCTTCTGATTCACGAGATGTTTCTATCAAATGACAATTCGATAAATCACAGTTTGAAAAATCGCTGTATACATTGGAAAATGCGGCATTCATAAAATCAATACACGACAATCCGACATCTATAACCCGCACATCATCAACCGACAACCCAATACCCGACAAAAATTTATATTCTGAATTATATGGATTGGTATCTAATTCAAAATCTGCCGTACGTCCGGAAATCTTGCCCGACAGAATAATTCGACCATTCGGTAATTTTGCAATTTCTGACATCAAATCACGCGTTGTTGGAACACTGGCCGTTGAACCACAGACAATTATCAAAGAATTATCAACCGGCATTTTTTTCACATAATCGCACCACGCGTATACAGCAGAATTCCTGACCTTGGTTTCACTTGGTTGGCCCAAAAAAATTTTATATGACACTTGCGATATTATGGATAATATTTGCGCTTTATCACGGAAATGCGCCGCATAGCGTGCATCAACCAAATTATTCCAATCAACACTGGATATATCTATACCGCTGTTTTCCAAATAATCTTGCATTGTCACCAATGTACGCGCAATTGGTATTGCGGCCGAAATTCCACCAACACCCGGCACGCCGGTCAATATGTATGTCATCGCAACAACGCGTTCTAAATCAGATACAGCAACAATATCATCATCGGATTCATCATCAATACCTTCACCCAACGAAACCAAGCGTGGCAATATCGCAGCGTGCCCGATTTTTTCAACAATCATTCTTTCAACCGTACGAACCGCACGACGACTTGGCAGAAATATCAGCATATTTTGAATATCGACGTCCGATTCAACCATTATACGCCACAGCGCATCCAGAATCTTTGCCGGATTTGAAGCACAAAAGATATTATTATTTAACCCCAATTATAGCCCTTAACTTATCAATTCCATATTTCTTTTCGGCCGAAGTTTCCAAAACATCATCGATCATCGCCGGATGCGAATCGGCACAAATTTCAACCTGAGTTGAATCACGCACACGTTTATCTTTTTTGGTATAAACAACTTGATACAAAATCCCGTTTACATCACAAAAATTCATCAAATCTAAATCAGATTGTTTCGGGCCAATACGCGAATCTATTAAAACAAACAATCGTTTCAATTGACGACGTGTCATAATATATTCTTGGAATCGCAACAACCATTCATCCGCCCTGGCCCGTGAAACACGCGCATATCCATACCCCGGCAAATCCATAATTACAATCCGGTCATCAACATTAAACATATTCAACGTCTGGGTACGGCCCGGCATATTTGACGTACGCGCCACCATCGCACCAAGAACCGCATTTATCAACGAAGACTTTCCAACATTACTGCGTCCGGCAAATGCATATTCGGGAAATTGTGTTTGCGGCAAATCACAGACTTTTTCAAAACCACCAACAAACCTTATCATTTTTCACCCCCATCTTTTAATATACGCCGATACGCTTCCTTTTTTGAAATTCCGGCACGTGCCGCCAAATCTGCGGCTGCACTTTTCGTAGACGTCGCAACAACGTTATTCACAATTTCGCTTATTTCACTGTCCGACATTTTATGTTCCGGGGCCGGTGCAACAACAATAACAATTTCGCCACGTGGTGGGTCGATATTCACTAAATCCGCCGGATAGCCAATAATTGTTTCTTCATGAATCTTTGTTATTTCACGCACAATCGCAATTTTACGTTCCGGCATCACGCGCGCAATTGCCGCAATAGTCGATTTAACCCGATTCGGACTTTCATAATATACAATAGTATGCCGAATATGGTTGTCCATACGTAGTTTTTTTTCATCAAAGAAACCACAGAAAGTAAACCGGTCGGTTGGGAAACCACTTAACACCAACCCAGAAACGACCGCCGTTGGCCCCGGTACAACAAACACCGGCACCCCCGCATCACGTGCGGCACGCACCGCGCGAAATCCCGGATCACTGATTCCCGGCATTCCGGCATCAGACACTATTGCGACCGATTCGCCCGCCCGAACCCGTTCTATCAGTCCATCAATAACATCACATTCGTTATGTTCATGGCACGAAATACGACGCGTTTTTATATCAAAGTGCGTTGCAATCTTGCCAAAAACACGCGTATCTTCGGCGGCAATCAAATCAACATTCTTTAAAACATCAATCGCCCGTGGCGACATATCAGACAAATTTCCGATTGGCGTTCCAACAATGTACAGACCCGTTTGCATTTATTCATCCTTTGTAGTAAAATAATACAGAATAAAATGGATTTTTCAATGCATATTATTATAAGACTTTTTGGAATATTGACTATAACCGCCCTGTTTGCCGGGTGCAGCGGTGGCGGAAAATGGCGGTCGGATTCATCAGATATCGCGACATCTATGCCGGCCACAATGCAATATGGCGGATTCAGCACCGGTATGTACGGCACATCGGGCGCACACCGAATCGCTGTCTTATTACCAACGTCGGGGAAAAATGCACCGGTTGGTCAATCGATTCGCAATGGCATAGAAATCGCCGCGATGCAATTTGCCCCAAACGAACTTGAAATAAATTTCTATGACACTGCGGTGGGCGAATCGGCAATCGAACGCGCATTGGCGTCCAATCCTGAAATAATTATCGGGCCACTGTTTGCCGACAACGCACGAATACTGCGTGACCGTAAATCTTCCGACATTCCTGCATTATCATTCACATCTGATATATCTGCGGTTGGTGATGGCGTGTTCAGTATGTCAATTATGCCAACAAATTCTATTGAATCGCTGATTAAGCAAATGCGTACATACGGTGCAAAACGGTTCATAACATTTGCCCCTAACACTCCATCGGGTCAAACAATGGCCGGCGCGGCGCAATCCATTACGGGAATATACGACATAAATAACATTGGCATATTCTACTATGATGAACACAATACAGAATCCATTAAATCTGCGGCAATGTCGGCCGCAATGTATGATGCGCGCAGTGCCGCAAATACACGCGCCAAAGAAATTTTATCGGCAATATTGAATCACGAAAAATTAAATGCCGTCGAACGGTCATCTGTAATAAGACAACTGGAAAATCTGAAACGTACCGATACATTGGGCGATTTACCATATGATTCTGTATTATTCCTTGGGTCGGGTGAAGACACACGGTCGATTGCATCATTTTTACGGTATTATGGATTGGGTACACGCGATGCCAAATTCTATGGCACACCAATGTGGCAACAAAGTGATATGAAATCAGATATAACTATGACGGGGGCCGAATTTGCAAACCTGCCCGAATATTCAAACCAATTTTCAACATTATATGAAAGTGCAACCGGACAAGACGCCCCACGTATGGCGGCAATTGGGTACGATGCGGCAATATTGGCAATGGGGGCATTGTATTCATCGAACGATATGGGAACATACCTGACATCACCATCGGGATATACCGGAATGAACGGGCTGTTCCGGTTAAAATCTAATGGTTCAAACGAACGTGCATTGGATATAGTCCGATTAAACGGCGATGGCACCGTCAGCGTGGTAAAAAATGCCGAAACAAATTTCATGACACCGATTTACGCAACAAACTTAAATCGCATTTTACCGGCTGAACCAATGCCTTTGGCCACGTCGGGGATAAATCCGTTAAATTATATAAAAATCCCCGACAGATTGCGCAGCAAATATCGCACCAAGACGTATGGTACAACGTCACAATCGGACGAAAATGATAAAGAAGTTTTTTCAACAACAACTGTTGAGCAAAATCAAGATAACGAATCTATTACCGCATCCGATTACCAATCTGTGCCACTGGAAACGGTTGGGCGCACATATATCGATTCGGTTGAAATATCAGAATAACAAAAAAGGAAAAACAATATGAAAACCGTATATAAAATTATAATTGCCTGTGTTTTGACCGCGATAGTCTGTTCATTTGCAACGGCATATATGATGATAAAATATTATACATTTTCAACGGTATCAGAATACGAATGCAAAGATAACGCAAGTCCCGACATACACGGATGCTGTCCGGGGGAAGAATATAAAGATATGGGTGAACTGGGTTTCAACTGTTGTCCGATGGATGGTGGCGATTGTTTTCCGCCAATCAAAACCAATCCAATTCACGCAAACTGATATCATCGCCATCAACTATCACGATTTTACCCGACCTGATATCTAACATTTCTGCAATCGTATGAACATCGCGCTGTGCGAACAAATCCGGTGTATAGACCGATTTTATACCACGCAACAAACATAATTGATTTGCAATAATTTCACTTTCACAAACCGCTATGATTCGCGCATCTGGACGACGACAAGAAATTTGAATTGCGGCGTCTGTATCACGCGCAAAAACAACTATCGCCACCGACTGATTCAAAAATGCCATTGAAGATATTGAACGCGACCAATCATTTTCTGGCGCATTTTCCGCACGAACCCAATCGGCCGGATGCGACATCGCATCTGCATCAGAAAATGCCAAAATCTTGTCCATTGTTTCAATAACTTTCAACGGGTTTGTCCCAATCGTTGTTTCTTCGGATGTCATAGTGGAATCCACGCGCAAATATGCAGCACTGGCCACATCACTAATTTCTGCGCGTGTTGGAAATTCACTGGCCACCATCGATCCCAACATTTGTGTTGCCATTATAACCGGCCGATTCAACCGACGACATTCACGAATAATATGACGCGAAATTGCCGGTACTTGTTCATACGGCAATTCCACGGCCAAATCGCCACGTGCGACCATAATACCATCCGATATAGACGCAATATCTGCAATTCGTTCAACCGCATTACGCCGTTCAATCTTTGCCATTATTTTTATCGGGCTTGCCGTACGGGCGGTAATAAAATCACGAACCTGGGCTATATCTTCGGGACGTTGAACAAAAGATACCGCAACCCAATCCGGATTTTTGGTCAATGCATATTCTAAATCCGACATATCTTTCTCGGTCAATGCCCCTGAATCTATTTCCGTATCCGGCAGGTTAAATCCGCGTCGCGACCATATTTCTGTCCCGCGCAAAACCGTGGCCCGAACCGAATCAGGCAAAACCTCTGTCACCTGCATTTCAATTTTACCGTCGTTCAATAAAATTCTCTCGCCGACCTTTAGCGACCGTAATACGTCGGCATCCGGCAAATTTACCCGATTCGAATTTCCGGGTTCTGGGTTCGAATCAAAAACAAAAGTTTGCCCAGGATTCAAGATATATTTTTCTTCGGTTTGAAAATTTCCGATTCTGTGTTTTGGCCCCTGAAGGTCAACCAGTATGCCAACCGGTAAATTCATCTCGTGCGATATTTTTCTAATAATATCTATTTTTTTTCCCTGGGCATCACCAGTATCGTGACTAAAATTTATACGAAAAACATTCACTCCGGCCTGAATCATTTGCCGCAAAACGCGTTCAGATTCAGAACTTGGGCCCACAGATGCAGTTATCTTAGTAAAACGTGCCATTTTACACTCTCTCGGGTTTTTGTTGATTTTTATGTTTTATGGTATATCATAAAAAGCGGACTTTAACAAGGGGAAAACAGATATGAAAAATGCAAACCATGGTTCACTTGACAACCAACAACTGTTAAGCATTATTGAACGTATTGAAAAATTAAATGAAGATTCTGCCGCGATTGCTGCCGATATCAAAGAAATTTTTGCCGAGGCTAAATCCGCCGGATTTGACCCCAAATATATACGCCAAATGATTCGTCTGCGCAAAATGGACCCGGACGAATTGGACGAAACAGACGAATTGACCCACATGTACCGTACGGCATTGGGATTATGATAAGACAATAATGAAACGATTCACGAAAAACATTCAAGACTTCACCTGCGCCCATTGTGGCGCGGTGGTCTTTGGTAATGGATACACAAATCATTGTCCAAAATGCCTGTGGTCGCGACACGTTGATAATAACCCCGGCGACCGCGCATCAACATGTGGCGGAATGATGGCACCTGTTTCCGCCGAACCATCGGGCGATGGATTTATTATCACCCATAAATGCATCGTATGCGGACACACGCGACGTCAACATTCGTCGGAAAACGATAATATCGACGAAATCATAAAACTAACAACAAACAATGAATTTATATTTGGCAAATAAAATATGCTATCATGGTTCAAGGCACAAAAATTAAACGCATTTTTATGGACGCCGATTTTTATGGCACTGGGGATTGCGTTCTATTTCACAAAATTTTCTGAACCGCACATTGCGACACTTATAATTGCTATAATCGCCGGTGTTAGTGCAATATCATTTTTCAAAAAACTTCCCATTCTGGGGCTTATTGGATTTCTTATGTTTGGTTTCGGTTATGCCGGGATTTACACGCACATAAAATACGTACCAATACTTAAACACGACATACACGGAATTGAAATATTTGGCCACGTGATGGACGTGGAACAGAAAGACGAAAAACAACGGCTAACGATTCGTACCGACAATTTTGGTACCGTCCGAATATCGACAAAATCAGACATTAAAATAAATATTGGCGACACGATTTCCGGTAACGGTGGCTTATTCAAACCAAAACCTGCCGATATGCCACACGGGTTCGATTTCGCCAAAAATCTATATTTCAACAACATATCTGCAACCGGATATTTTAACGACATAAAAATCTGCTATACAACGGATTCTAATGTATACAACCCAAGAACACACATTCATAAAATTGCAAATTCAATATTGGTTGACACATTGGTTTTGGGTTATAAAAACACAATACCAAGAAATCAAACAGAAGTATGGCGCGCAATTGGAATGTCCCACATTTGGTCAATTAGTGGTTATCATTTAACACTGATTACCGGATGGCTGTTCATATTATTCTATATGATATTTCGTTCATGTCCATATATGGTACGTCGCATTCCCGCACGCATACCCGCATTATTATGCACATGGGTCGGACTTGGCGGATATGTATTATTATCCGGCGCAAACATCGCAACATTACGCGCATTCATTATGGCAACATTGGTAATAGTGGCATTTATACTCGGCCGCAACGCACTATCACTACGAATGGCAACTTTTGCATTTTTAATTTTGGCAATTGTCAATCCACACTATGTTATGACCGCCGGATTTCAACTATCATTTGCGGCAATTTTCGGAATTATATGGCTGTGGCAAGATTTGAACCCACACACACCAAATTCAAAACCACTAAAATACCTGTATACAGCGGTTTTAACGGCATTCATCGCCACATTATTCACGACACCATTTACCATTATGCACTTTAGCACATTCCCAATTTACAGTATTTTAGGAAACATAATATTCTTGCCGATATTTTCATTTATAATTATGCCACTGGTAATTATTGGAACCGCAACCGTGTTATGCGGGATACATACGCCAATATTACTTGCACACAATATATATGACCACATATTAAAAGTTGCAGAACATATTGCAAATTTACCACTATCCAGACTGACCGTCACAAACATTCCAAATACAACCGTTGTTATGTTTATATTGGCCTTTGCCTGTTTGATATTGGTACGCAACATTGATACATACAAAAATCTACTAATGCGCCACCTGAATATCGTCTTTTTTGGAATATTTTCGACCGCAGGATTTATCGTATGGGCGTTTACCCCAAGGCCAGTATTCTATATTGCGCACGACCATAAACTGATTGGTGCGGTCATAGATAAAAAATTAAAATTCAACAAATCACGTGACAGTGGCAATTACTTTGCATTCAACACATGGAAGAAATCAAATGGTGAAGCACCCGATACACCAAACGAACGCTTACCCAAGGAATCCGGTGTATACACAATTTCATATTATTTTGGGAAAATTGTTTATTTGCCCAATTTCGCATCACTATCTAAAAATATAAATACAGTATGCAATGATTCAAAAACGAAATACATAGTATCTTATTTTGATATAGATTCTGAAAATTGCGACAATAAAATCATTCGTAATGGCGGTGTGATTTATAAATCGGGCCGCATATCATATACCCCATTTAATCGTTGGTGGCATAATCGGCCCGAATAAAGTATAACCCGCACGCCGGCGCCGTTGCACCGGCCACACTGCGATTACGTGCGGCAAAGATATCATCTATGTTATGTGGCACCCCAAGGCCAATTTCAACCAAAGTTCCAACCATATTACGAACTTGGTGATGCAAAAACGAACGTGCCGAAAAATCAAACACGATATATTCATCTTTCTTTTCTATACAGCAAGAATCAAGGGTTTTTATCGGACTTCTTGCCTGACATTGTGACGCACGAAAAGACGTAAAATCATGTTCGCCAACCAACAATTTTGCCGCATCACGCATTTTTTTTATGTTTAATTTACGTGGCACCCACCACACACGATTCTTGTCTAATACCGGACGTGAAGGGCGATTCAAAACAACATATTTATAGTGTCGCGCAACACATGAAAAGCGCGCACTAAAATCATCCGATACAATATCACAATTCAAAACCGACACCGGCGCATCATTTAAATAAAAATTTATCGCCCGCATAACGGTATCTGCATCCGCATCTGAATCCAAATCAAAATGCGCACACATCGCAATCGCATGTACCCCCGCATCGGTTCGGCCCGCACCGACAATATTCGGGCGCGCGCCACAAAATTTTTCAATTGCATCAAACAACAAAGATTGCACTGACGGCCCCTGGCGGTTTTCCTGCCACCCAATTAAATTTGTGCCATCATATTCCAAAATAACTTTATACCGTGTCATTACTCACCATATCTTATTTCTGCACCGTGCAGGCCATTTACAAAACTTTTCCAATCCATCGGCTTTTTCCCCACCGGTTGAATCGTCAAAATTTCAAGTTTATCGCCATTCATTTTTGTTTTCAGTATCTTGACATCTGTACCGTTTATTTTTGTACGCCCCGCCCCCAGACCGCGCACCAAATTATGTATTTCAATTGGCGACTTTTTCCAATCTATGATTTCGTCGTATACATTGGTTTTCGCCGTATAGACGATTTTTCCCACCTGGGGCCGCGGCGGATATTGATCCGGATTTTCCAAATATTCCAACACCATATCACGTCCAATTTCTGACACACGATTTTCAACCGTTTCATTCGTGTCATCGGTGCCAATTTCGAATTTACGACACATTAAAATATCACCAGCATCCAATTCGGCCACCATTTGCATAAGACACACACCGCTTTCCGAATCCCCATTTTTAATCGCGGTAATAATTGGTGACGGTCCACGATATTTTGGCAACAAACTTGGGTGCAGATTTATACACAGTGCCGAATTCAGAACATTATCACGCAAAATTGCACCATATGCCGCAACAATAACCATATCGGGGTGAAAATTATATTCACCGGGTTTATGATAAACGGGTATACCACGCGATTCCGCCCAAACATGCACCGGCGATTTAGTTATAATATGTTTACGCCCGACCGGCTTTGGCGCCCGCGTAAAGACCGCGATAACATCGTGCCGCGCGGCAATCGCATCAAATATCGGTACGACAAAATCCGGAGTTCCCATCAAGACAATTTTCATTTACGCCGTCTTACCTTATTCATAATCATTTCACGTTTTGCAGATGACAAATAATCTATAAACAAAATACCATCCAAATGATCCGTTTCGTGTTGGACGATTCGCGCACGCAAACCCGACATATCTGCAACATTTTGTTTTCCATCAATACCCGTCCATTGAACCGTGACCTTTGCCGGCCGCACAACATCGGCATAAACCGGTAAATCATCAGGCCCCAAAACCGAAAGGCAACCCTCTTCTTTGACAACCATTTCTTCACTGCGCGACAAAATAACCGGATTTATCATTTTGATAACTTCATCATTGGCCGGATTTTTCATAACCAAAAACCGCTTTGACACACCAACCTGGGGTGCGGCAAGGCCAACCCCATGTTGTTCATCCATCATTTCAACCATTTCGTCCAAAATTTCCAAAATTTCCGATGTAATGGTATCCACAGGTGTACATTTTTCCCGCAACACCAAATCGCCACAAAGTTTCATTTGCAACATATATAAATCCTTTTATAATTGGAAATTATAACAAAGGAATTCCAAATGACAACTTATATTTTAATCGCGATGTGTGGGGTAATTATTATAATGCTTGGGGCACTGCTAATGCGACCGGCAACGGTTGATATGTCGGCACTGCGTGAAGACAACACACGTCTGCGCGAACGGTTGGCCGAAAGACTTGGCGTATTGGCACAAAACGCCACCGAATTAAAAAACATCAGTTCTGATATAGCAAATTTCAAAAACATTCTTATGGGCAATAAACAGGCCCGTGGCACATTTGGCGAACGGCAATTGGAAGATTTAATCGCCGACATTATGCCACCAGAAACGTATGCTTTTCAAAGCGTATTGGAAACCGGTGTTCGGCCCGATTGTATTATCCGCCTGCCCTATCCGCCGGGCGACATGATTATTGACAGCAAATTTCCATTGGAATCTTATAATCATATGCTGAACGGTGAAAATACCGAACTTTATCGCAAACAATTCGAACTGGACGTTCGTAAACACATTGATGCGATTTCCGAAAAATACATTATTCCCGGCAAAACCGCCGATGCCGCAATGATGTTTATCGCATCGGAATCGATATTTGAAACACTGCATCGTGAATTTCCGGGCACAATAGAATATGCGGCACGAAAAAAAGTCTTTATTGTTTCACCATCGACACTGTGGGCGACACTAAACACGATTCGCGCAATATTATCAGACATAAAAATCAAACGTGTTGCGGGTAAAATAAAAACTGAACTAGACCTGTTGTTGACCGACCTGGCGCGATTATCGGAACGTGCCAGCAAAGTTTCGCAACATTTCAATATGGCGCAAACCGATATAGAACAACTGCAAACATCTATTGGTAAAATCACCCCCCGCGCAGAAAAAATAAAAGAATTAGATTTCGAGAAGTAGTGGTTAGTGCGCACGCCTTTTACTAACCACTATCCACTAACACTAACAACTAAACTGGCATTCCTGTTTTAGGATTTATCCAAACCTGTTCATTGGCAATTTCCATCATTGGCATATCGGACACACTGTCCGAATAGGCACGAACCACATTCGGAATAAATTTATTTTTCCGAGCCCATTCGTCCATTGCAACAACCTTGTTCTTACCCCAACATAAAAATTTATATTTCCACGGACGTTCAATCAAAACATCCGAACACAAAACCGCATCAAATTTCATATCATGCACCAACGGCGTAATTAGGTATTCCGGTGTTGCCGTAATCAACAATACTTTATTTCCCGCGGCACGTTCCGATGCGACACGTTCCGCCGCCCAACCAAACCGATCTTTTTTATGTTCGCGCACAAAACCCGGTAAAAATTTCTTTATCATATTTGGTGTAATAAATCGCCGTATATTTTGCCGCCACCATACACCCGACGGATTAAAAACACGCGCCACCGCACACGCGCCCATCAACGGCAAAAACAACCACGGACGCAAACTATGTTTCATACAATACCGGCAAAACGCAACATTAGAATCGGGCCAAGACAACGTCCCATCAAAATCAAACAAAACAACATCGACTTTTTTTAACATATTTTTACCCCTTATAAATCGGGAACAATTATAGCGACACAAAAAAATATATCAAATAAAAATGGGGCATCGCCCCAAAGTTTATTTTTGCAATTCTGACCGAATCTGCATCAGAACTTTTCCAATACGATTTTCGCCCGAACCTTCACCGAACCCACATTTATAACATTTCGGACAAGATTTTATCAAAATTGCATCCCCGGTAGACTTTAACTTTTCTGCAACATCGGGATGTTGAACAAATTTGGCACGCAACGCACGTTCCATAATTTCAAACTTTTGCTTATCAAAATCTGTGCGACGATTTACTTTATATTCCAGCGTTTTGGTTAGCAACCGCGCCGCATCGGGATTATCTAAATTTAAAATCACATTAAACCGCGAATCATTGGAATAAAATTTCATGGCTTGATAATAATGTTCCACCGTTTGGAAAACAAAATCTTTACCATCCACAAACATTCGTATTGGATACGCAGCCAAAGGACTTAAAAATCCATATTTACCATCGGGCTTACAAAATCTAATTTCTTGAACCATTTTATTTTTTACCCTTTAATTTCTGGCGCAGACGTTCCATCGCAAAGAACAGTGCCGGTGTTAAAGTAAATGTCCATATCAGTGATGCCAACATTCCGCCAATCATAACCGCCGCCATCGCAGACTTCATACCGTCGGCACTCCACAATTGTGGCAACATACCCGCCATAACTGCAATAGATGTCATCAACACCATGTTCTTTTTCGCGTTCAATTCGGTCCACAACGCAACCTTTAGGTTTTGCCCATGATTTATCCGATTTATTGTTGGTTCCAACACAAGAATATTATTATTCACAACCAAACCAACCAACATAACAAACGCCATCATTGCACCAATATTTGTTGACGCCCCCGACAAGAATAACAATATAAATACTCCGGCAAAACTTGTGATAATGGACGTAGCAATCGTGAACGGATGTATCCAAGAATTCAATATCGCGGCCAACAACATAAATGTCAAAATCGTCGCCAACAAAAATGCCTTGCCGATTTCACCGGTTGTTTCTGTCTGAATTTCGGCCATACCACCAAAACTGTATCCATACCCGGTTTTCCAATCCATTTTATCCAATGCCTTTACAATCTTTGTCTGAACCGGCCCACTGGTCGATTTACCGATATTTATATCTATTTCTGTGACGCGATTTTTATCCAAACGATTTATATTTGGGGTCGCAGTTTGTGTTTTTACATCACCAATTTGGGACAACGCAACCATACCTTTTTGCGAATTTACAAATACATTATCGAACATTGTTCGCCCTTTGAATGGTTTTGCAAATTCCAAAATTATCGGATATTCTTCGCCATTTTCTTTATACTTATATGTATCGTTTCCATACAGCGCGGTACGCAATGTCGCACCCGCATAAGAATTCTTGATTCCCCAAAAATCCATCTTGTTCGGATCCGGAACGAATCGAATTTCATCACCTGGCATTTGTTGCGCCAAAACGGCCGTTTGGACTTCAGAGATATTATTTATTGCATTCAATGCCGCGGTCGCGTATTCATTCCGCAACGCATCATCTTCTCCATATATATTCAAAACAATATCGGCCGATATAGACGACGAAACACCCTCGCCCGCCCTTATTTGAATTTCTGCATCTGGAATTTTGGACAATTCAGGCAACATACGACGCGCAATTTCTTTATCCGTTGCACGGCGTTTCGCACGGTCCACCAATTTTATTTTGACCGATATGTTTTGCAATCCACGTTCACCCATTTTTACCGATGTAGATTTTACTTCAGGGAATTTGAATAAAACATCTTCTATGTTTTTTGCCACATATTGTGATTTTTCATACGTAGCACCCATTGGCGCGCGCGCAGTAATATTTATTTCATTTGCATCGGTTGCCGGACTAAATTCATTCCCGGTAAATTGCATCAGAACTGACGACGCAAACAATGCCAATACTGCGAACAATATCACACGCCCCGAATGTTTGTATTGGTACGCAAACCATTTTTCCATCGGCGATTTTTTCTTATCCGTTTGCGCCACACGATTTACCCGAATCACACGCAATATTTTTGCAATCATCATTGGCGTCAAAGTGAACGAAAACAGCAACGAAAATAACGTCAAATACACAACAGTCATACCGAACTGCATCATAAATTTACCGGCAATTCCACCCATAAATGCCAACGGCAAAAACACCACAACATTTGTTCCAACACCCGCCAAAACCGAAACAGCGACTTTTTTTGTTCCGTCAATTGCGGCATCTTCTGGTGATTTTCCACCGCGCATTTCTTGCAAAGCCGATTCAATTAAAATAATCGCATTCGACACCAATGTACCCAATGCCGAAGAATACGCCAATAACGTCATTGCGTTTATCGTAAAACCACTGCCATCGACCAAGAACAAGCCCGCAACCAATGATGCCGGTATCACAACACCCGCAATAATCGTTGAACGCCAATTCTGGGTAAATGCCAACAAAACGATAATTGTAAATATAATGCCCAATATAATACCGTTGATAGTACTGGACGTTTCATTTGACACCGCAATGGACGAATCAGAAATAATCTCCATCGTTGCACCGGGCAAACGCGATGCCAAATCTGCATTAAATTCCGGCAATTTTTTATTCAATGCGCGCGATATTTTTATCGCATTACCATCGGAGGCCTTGACCACAGAAGCAATAACCACAGATTCACCATTGAAACGCGCACCCGTATCCAAATCGCGCGCCGCATCCGTCACCGTCGCAATATCATCCAGTCTAAATTTTTGTCCTTCGGCAGTTGTTATATGCAAATTTTTAATTGCATCCACCGATTCAAACTCACCAATAAAACGAACATTCGAAGAATCCGCACCGACTTCGATTTTTCCACCGGGTACATTCAAATTATTTGCACCCATCGCCGTCACAACATCCATAATCGTGACCCCATATGCCGCCATAGATTCTGGATTCATCGCAACACGTATTGCACGCTTTTCACCACCAAATATCGACACACTGGACACACCATTTATGGCCGTGATTTTATTAGACAATATGTTATCGGCATATTCTTGTAAATCACGCAATTCGGCACCACGCAAGACAACATCAACCACCGAAGTCTGCAACGGATTCAGTTTTTCTATAACCGGTTGTTTCAAATCTGTTGGAAATTCAGACGCCAATGCGTCTATCTTGGATTTAACCTCGCTGGCTTTATCATTCACATTCACCCCAAGGTTAAATTCCGCCATCACATATCCGCCATTTTCAAATGCCTGGGACGTAAGTTTTTTTAACTCTGGGACCTGGGACATTGCGTCTTCGGCTTTTTTTATAACTTGGGATTCTATTTCGGCGGGTGCGGCACCGGGATATATAAATGTTGCGGTCACCATTGGAAAGTCCAATGCCGGCGTACGTTCAACATTCATTTTTGGATAAGAAACCAACCCCAACACCACAAACAGCAACACAAACATAATCGTCGTCACCGGCCGTTTGATAAAGAACTTTAACACGTCATACCCCCTTGTAACTATTGTTCTACTCTCACCTTGGCACCACTTGCCACCTTGGACAAAATCACCCTATCGCCATCATTCAATCCATCCGACACACACGCAATGGATGAATCCTGGTTTTCAACCCGAACATTTCGCGCGACCGCAACCCCATCATCAACAATCATCACAACACCATCACGCACTGCATACGCCGGCACACACAACCCATCGGTTGACACAGACACCATATTTAACCCATCATCAACTCCACGTATGCGCACAACGTACATTCCTGAATCCAAATCAAGACTCGATGATACAGAAATAATTTCACCCGCACCTATTTTTTGCCCAGCCTTGAATTGACCACGACGCGAAGGCGCGACATACGCACGATTGTTTTTAACATCTAATGGAATTTCCACTGTACCTGTACCACGATGCACAACAACACTGTCGACCAAAATTCCATTCATCGCCGTGGCACGAATCGGATTAAAAACATCCATACGCCATTCAACCGCAACCATAACAAAACGATATACAAACCAAATCGCCAATACAGCCAAAACCGCTGTATAGATAAATTTTTTAACCCGTTTATCTTCGAAATCTTTTCCAAATATTTTCATAATTATTCACCCAATTTTTTTACCGTTTCGGCCGACATTAAAATCTTGTATTTTGCATTCAACAACGCCATATCTAATTGGTACAGTCCCGCCGAAACATCTGCCAATTCAACCGCCGATGTCTGGCCTGCGGCGAATCGGTCACGGGAAAAACCGTATGCTTTGGCCGCCAAATTGCGTGCATTTTCCAAACCTTTTAGGTTTTCACACAAATGGTTATATTGCTTTATCGCATTTGCATACTTTTCGGACGTAACCTTTTTAGACTTGTCCAAATCTTGGCGGGCCGCTTCGGCATTCATTGCATCAACCGTTGCATTCGCACTGTTTACACCACCACTGAATATCGGCACCTTTAACGCCAACCCCAAATATGCCGCCTGGGCAGCGTTTGAATTAAAAGTTTTTTCAAAATCCGTATGCATCGTCACATAATCATAGGCCCCGACCGCCGCCAGTGTCGGATATCCATTCGCGCGATTCGAAGATGCTTTGGCCTCGTACATTTTTACTTGCTGATTCAGAACCTGCCATTCCGGCGTATCATCCAATTTTTTCGCCGACATTTCCGGAAAGTTTTCCGGAAAATCATCGGTCAAATTCAACGGTTCATCTACATCTATACCCGCCAAGATTTTTAACATTCTGTGCGCGGTATCACGGTTAAATTCCGCATCAGATAAATTTATTTCTTTTGTTGCGATATCCGATTCGATTTTAACCAAATTTCCCCTGCTGGCACGTCCGGCATTGGTCAGGCTTTTTTTTGCCTTTACCGCATCATCCAAATTTTGCTTGGCAATTTTTACGATATCGTCAGTCATTTTTGCGGTCCAATACATATCTATTGCGGCATATTTAACCTCTCGCCGAACCATCTCTTTGCTATATTCACTCATCTTGATTGCACTGCGAACACTATCCACCGCATTTCCGATTTTTCCAAAAGTATATATTGGTTGAGTAATTGTCACACCCGCCATAAAGATATTGTCCGGAACATCTATACGCGATGGCATCGACATATTGGCACCGCTGTTTGCGGCTATTTGCTGAATCAGGCCTCCAATTTCCGGCGGCAATTGCACATTATACGAATCAAACGGTTTTTCCACATTTATTAGGTTCATATACGTCGCCGTACCTTCGATATTGAACCAACGTGCAGAATTCGCAACATCCAATGAAGCCTGGGCCTTTTTCAAATTGGCATCGGCCTTTTTCAAATCATTAGATTCTGCGACAATTTTTTGCACCGCCGCATCCAAAGACAAATCCATCGCAAATACGTCTATACAGGAAAATCCGCTGTATAGCGCTAAAACAATTGCAAAAAATTTACGCATTTTTGTCCCCCATTTTTACCAAAATATTATTCATAGTTTTGAATGATTGAATCAGTGATTCTTCATCTTCTTTATCTATGTCTTTGAATATAACCCCTATTGCCTGGTGCCACATATTTATAAAACCACGCGCAATATCCGCACCGTGTTCAGTCACCGAATACCACGTATTTCGGCGGTCGTTTTCATCAACCGCGCGCATCACGACACCATCACGTTCCATTTTGCGAAATGCCGCACACAGGTTCGGTGCCGGCACAAATTCACGTGCCGCCAAATCCTTTAACCGCGTCCGCCCCCCAAGGTATAACCGAATCAGCAACTGGGCCTGGGTTCGGGAATATTCACCAAAATTCACCTGGGCGCGATTTATACGCTCGGACAATTTGGCAAACAACAAAATATTCTGCTCTAACAAACTAACCAATTCTTTACGAACCATTACTACACTCCTATTTATTAAAACCAAAAATCATTATAATTTTTAACGATTAAAAATCAAGTCCAAAAATGAAAAAATTTATTTTATTATTGCAAAACACCGAAATACGTCTATAATCAACGTACCTTTGGGGCGTCGTCTAATGGTAGGACAAGAGATTTTGGTTCTCTTTATTATGGTTCGAATCCGTACGCCCCAACCAAAATTAAACAATGCCCCAACGGGGCATTTTTTAATTTTCTTGGCGCACGGATGGGTGCGAGGCGATAGCCGCAGCACCAATACGCAGATGAACAATTAGCAACCGTGCAAAAACGGATATTTTTAATAGAGTTTTTGCCCAGCGGTTGGTTATTGTTTATCAAGGTCTCGTGCGAATTCCAGAAAATCGAAACCAAGTAGATTTGGCAAGCAAGGCGTAGCCAAATCGTCACGGGTTGCGCGTAGTGTCGGCAAAGCCGACCGAGCCAATCCGTGCGCAATTTTTCCAGTTCGAAAGTAAAATTTCGATTTTTTATCTTTTTAAACACACTTTCGAACCTGTAAAAATGTTAGATTTACAATAACAACACACCCCGCTTAACATCACTGTTCAATGCGAAGTCGCGCCGTAGTTTTAACGAAGGCGGATGGTTGTGGGGTGTGCTGGCAAAAATATATAGCATGTTAAAAACAACTATGTTACACTTACATCGGACTAAGAGGTTTATATATGCCAAAAGCATTGTTGATAATCGATGTACAAAAATCCGCAATTTCTAAACCAGAACTAGTAAAGAAAGTTGAAAACTTACAATATGAATATGATACTGTTTATGTGGCAAAGTTTAATAACACAAATTCACCACTTTTGAAATTTTTGGATTGGAACGGTTTTGAAAATCCGGAACTTGCCTTTACACCAAAAGATGGCGCAATTGTATATGATAAAATAATATTTTCTGCCTTTTTACCTGAAATGAAAAAATTTGATGAAATACATATTTGCGGATTTGATACAGATGCAGGTGTTTATAAAACAGCCATGGACTTAATAGAAAATAATATTAGGCCCATAATACTAAAGGATTACTGTTATAGCGAAACCCAAGAATTACACAACATGGCTATGGAACTGTTAAAACGAAATATAGGCATAAAAAATATCAAATAACTGACTCGCGTTTCGCTTAACAACCACAACCACATTAAACAGATTTTGAACAAGAGCAAAAATTCTCATATTTTCCAATAGTTTCACGAGTTCGAAAGTCAAATTTCGATTTTTTATCTTTTTAAACACACTTTCGAACCAACTTTAAAATAAAAATAAAAAATTATTGTATTTACAAATAATTATATTACAATGCGCCCAACAAAGGAAAAATTATGACAATTACAATAATAACAATATGTGGTGACCCGTTTAAGTGGGAATCAGAAATCACATATCTTGCCGAACGAATGACTTGTTCTGGGAAATATTGTGTTTTAACACCAGTTATTCCGTTTATAAAACATCCACCTATGGGGGGTATGTTTACAGCCTCAGACATAGGTCATTTAGTCGATGCGCAACGTATGAAGATAAATTTATCGTCGGCAATATTAGTTATGGATACAAATGGTGTCGTTGATGAAGTAACTCAATGTGAAGTAGACTATGCGAAAATGAAGAAAAAGCAAATAATGTATTACAGCCAGGAAATACATAATTGGAGATAAACTCGCGTTTCGCCCACACACCACACTTAAAGATTCCCGCAAACGGAAACAATATATCCGTTCTCTATTTTTTATTAAAAAACCAACTACTGAAACGTAATATTACTTCTCTTTCTGCTTGTTTTACAGCCCCATAGGTGGTCTCCGCGGTTGCAATAGACGGATTACCTGCCTTGACTTCACATTTTTTATGCTTACGTTTTCCACCAACTCTAACAGAACTTTCGCGGCTTATGGATGTAGCACAGTATGCAGAAAAAAGGGTGCCACAGGCCGCCCAAAGAGTACCCAATCCATCCACGCATCCATAAGCAATATCAAATGCATCACGATCATCATCAGTCAAAAACATAACTGTTAGCATAGCTAAAATAGTGGTAGCAGCAGCCCCAATCCCAGCACATGTCCAACCGATTATCGTTAAAAATCTGTCACCTTTGTTTACTCTTCTCATTTTCTATCCTTTTGTTTTCTACACACATAAATATAACACAAAAAAATAAAAAGTCAAGGGAAAAAATTCATTTTTTCAACTCGCGCTTTGCCGCCACACAATCGACTTGTTTATTATGGCGATAAATTGTACAATATGCAACGATAATACCAGGGGGAATGCTATGCAGAAAAATGCCAACGCCATCATTGCAAATGAAAAGATTGACGACGCAAAACTTAGGCGCGCGAAAAAAATCATTCTGAATTTATATGACGAATTACCAAAATACATTGCACGCGGACACGGACCTTTCTTGGCCGCAATTTATGATGGGCGCGGCCATTTGGTGGCAAAATCTGCGAACACCGTGATAAAAGGCGGATGCAGTCATAATCACGCAGAAATGAATGCTATACACGAATCGGAAAAGATATTAAAGACCTATGATTTATCGGGACGCAACCTGTCATTATACATAACCGCAGAACCATGTATGATGTGCATTGGCGGAATTATGTGGTCGGGAATCAAGAATGTCTATTTCGGCGTATTATCCCGCGATGTTGAAAACATCACCGGTTTTGATGAAGGATTTAAACCCGATTGGTTGAAAGAATTCAAACGCCGAAAAATCACTGTATACGGAAATATAGAACCCGAAATAGGTAAAAATATTTTACAAGATTATGTAAACCAAAAGCATATTATATACAAACCCAAACGAAAATAATATTTCATTCGGGCCAATTCGCATACCGCGGCATTCTTTAATAATATATGTCAATCGGAACATTGTGGCCGGTACAGAAATCTATAAAGAAATTTACAAACGCCGACACTTTTGGCGATTCGGCAATTTCAGTCCGGCAAATACATTGTGTTTCCATTTCATATTCATAATTCAAATCATTTAAACATACTAAATTCTTGCTGCTTTCTTCAAACCACGATGGGAAAACCGTAATACCATCGCCATCGTTCACCAACCGAAATATCAATGCCAACGAATCGGATGTAGTATTCAAATGTTTTGCACGTTTTATGATACTTTGATATTCGGGCAAATTCATATAACGTTTAACCATACACAAATTATGATTTTCCAGTAAATCGTTTATGTTTTTTGGAACACCGTGGTCTTCCAAATACTTTTTACTGGTATAGAATTTTAGGTGTGTTTTAAATTTAAACAAAACCGTTCCATGAACATTTGGGTGCAATTTCGGTTTAACAATAAGAATATCCATCGTCGATACATCTGGCTCTTTCCGCATCAGCAATTCCAAACGAAGTTTCGGATATTTAGAATAAAATTCCGATAAATCTTTCAAAATAAAACTGCCAAACAGACCTTCTTCGGTCCACACGGATACAGAACCAGACAAAGAATCCATATCGACAAAATTTTCTGAAATTTTATTCAGCAAACCTTCTATGGCACATATATCATTGTATATAAGTTGGGTGGAATTTGTTGGTTGGCTGCCATCAAAATTTCTGTTGATAAGTTTAGTATTAAATCTGTCTTCCAAATTCTTAATCAGTTGGGACAGATTAGAATTCTTCATACCGTTTTCACACGCCGCGATTTGAATACTACCCTTATCAACAACCTCTTTCAGTGCAAGCAGCTCTTTCAGTAAAAGTATTTTCGTTTTCAATGTTGACATACTTGTATCCTAAACAAATAAATCACGTTGTAAACAAAAATATTTATTCGCAAATGCACTTTACAAAATCCGCCAATGTTTTACCCGTCGAATTCAATATTTTTGCAATACTGTTTGTCGAAGGCCATCTTGGTTGTCCATATTTTGACCACCGCTTGCTTTTGTTAAATGTTGTTGCATCTAATCCTGAAAAACGCGCCAAGCCGGAACACGACATATTTTGTTGAACCGCGAAATTTTCAATTGCCTGCCAGATATCTTGATGTGTCATTTTTGCCTCCTTTGGTTATGACATTTTTCATTATATTCATTTCAAAAAATTTTATTTTATCCTATTTTTATGCATCAGATATCTAAAAAGGGGTATACACCCCCATACAAAATACACACAAATCATACTGGAAACAAATAATTACATACTATTTTTATATATTTTGATTATCGCACCATTAAAGAAACCGCGTATACATTGGTTTTCTGCGATTTTTATTCATTTTTCACATACAAAAAATATTTGTATTTTAGGAAAAAATATCACCATAAATTCCGAACAATAATTTATTTGGGAAAACATCCCGAATTACCACCGTATAATCGGCATAATTTCGGGCAATTCGGCCCCTGTAAAATGACCACGCCCAGAAAATTTATGCACACGAATATCCGGAATATTTTTTGTTATTTGTTCAAAACTGGCGATTATATGTGGCATATCATCATCAGAAATCATTAAATCTATGCCCTGCTCGGCCTGGGATACAATGGCGTTATTCAAATTCAACCCCTTATAGAATCCGAACGGTTGAAAATTTTCCGCATCCACCCACGGCGCAACCAATACAACCTGGCGCACACGTAATTCTGGATGCCAAGATAAATATTTCAGCACAAATCCACCACCCGCAGAATGTCCAATCAAAATAGTATTTTCATTTATCTCTTGCCGTTCCATTATCTGTTCCCACTCATCATATTTCATAAGTAATACATGAGCGTGTGGAAAATATGGTTTTTGCATAATGACATCGTGTTCAAGTTCTGTATAGAATTGCAACCAATCTGCCCACCACGGGGAATCATCGTATGTCCGTTTATCCCAATCAAATCTTGGCCCCATAACACCATGGCAAAAAACAATATTCATTTTATATCTCCTTGTTCTTGGTCAAATTCTATAACTTTGATATCTGCGAAACAAGTTTTTTTCAAAATACAGTAAATATGATATAATGTTCAAAAAGGTATATAAATGGCAGAAGTTATTTTATTTGGTGTTCCGTATGGATTTCAAAATTCAGAATGCGATGCCGATTCGGCCGATTTTCTTGGGACGTTTTACATTCCGCGCAAACAAGAATTTACAATGAATACTACCCGCCGGAAAAATAAAGTTTATTATTCGTTCTTGGTTAACGAAAAACCCGGCGCATTATTCAACGATATCAACGGACGTCCCGGGTCTTTTTTTGGAATATCGTTGGTATTCGATAATAAGTACGTGACCGATACAAATAGATTAAACAAACTGTTTGCAACCGCATATAACAAATACGTAAAAAATCATATAATCCAAGAATACCCGAACGGCAATCGCCGATGGCTAACCCGTGATTTAGATGCCGCCATTAAATACGTTGGCACCGGCATGCAACATTTAATAGATACTGTCCCAGAATTACAATTGTCCGACATTGTTAAACCATTACCACAGATTCAACCACAAAACCTGCAAATGCGTAGGTAATTATATAGTTAAATATGACCTTGCCATAAAATTTTCCACTCTGATATCACAACCATATATGGTATAATTCGCTGTAAAGGATCTCCGATATGAAGAAAATATTTCTATCCATTATTACGTGCATATTTACAATATGTAATGTGTATGCATCCCTTACCCCGGAACAAGATAAATTGAAAATCGAATACGAAAAAGCCAAAAAGGAACAAATTGCAAACCTTGTCGAAACAATAAAGAACGCGCCATCTGGTTCAATCACGTCAACCAATATTCCAACATTTGATGATTGTACGCATACCATTGTTAATAAAGACAATGTTCAAATTTTTTATGAACAAGTATGTTTCCCGATTGACCTGCGTTTCAAAGGTTTTGACCCTGTAAAAAATGCAAGTTATATTTTCACAATATACAATGGCACAACCAAAAACACGATAGCCGGGGATTACAAAGATTTCCAAGAATTACTTTCACTTATACCATCACCAACACCACCAACATCAAAACAAAAAGAAACTTTTGGTGAATCTTGTGATAAATATAAATTTGACGTCGTATGGAAAGATGGGGAATCTATATCTGTTGCATACAATTATGGCCAAGAAGACAAATTTGTTTCATTTCAACGAATCTTTAATGACCCAAATAAAGAAACAAGTGTATATTTGGGCGACAACAACGAAATATTCATGCATAAAGACGGCGAATGGAAAAATTACGGGCATCATTGCACCACAAAAAAGGAATATAACTCAGTTGTTCAAAATTGTGGACAAAACGATAAAATAAAAATAGTTTGGTATAAAGAAAAACGCGACCCATATATACTTGCTGATTTAAAAGCAGATGCAGATCCTTGGGGATTTTCCGATGTTATTTTGGTATATAAAATGAAGTGCGATGATGGGACGTGTAAACCGCCGTTGGTTTTATTGCGTGAAGGTCAAGGAACCAGTTTTAAAAATGCCGACATGACGATAAAATATGGCGAATATGACAGCAATGTTAAATGGAAAATTGATAGCAAATTGTGTAAAAACATTCCAGATTGTTTAGAATCCGAGGCTGAATCTTGGGCAAAATCTGGATTTACAATCGAATATGCCGGCAAATACCCCGAAGAATTTGATGGCTATACCAACGTAGATATTTATCAAACAATCGCCCCAACAGGCAGCAGAACAGGTTTCCCAACCGTCTACGCAATTCATGACAACACGATTATTAAAAAAATCTCTGGCCTTTCCGCATTGGAAATTCTTAACAAAGTCAATAAATCCATCATTTCTTTTTAATTGGTTCGACACAATCACCATCACCTTCGGTTGGGCAACATTGAAATTTCATTTGTGAAACTTCTTTGAACTTGTACCCCGCACAGCAACCAAACTTGTTTGGTTTTGCACCGTCACCACAAAGTCCTTTGGCTAAATTTTCCGCGACCAACGCCTCGGCCGCCGCTTTTTCGGCCGCTATTTCTTCGGGTGTTTTTTCTGGCTCTGGCTTTACAACTTCTGCAACCTTCACTGGCTCGACCACCTGCTCTTCTTCTACAACCTCTTCCACCGGCACCGCATCAATAACCCTTACCGGATTTATATTATCATAGTTCCGCACTGGCCGCCGGGCCGCACGTGGTGCACACTGGGTACGTTGCCGCGCCAGCATAGTTTCCAATTCTGTGGCTTTTTCCGGATACATTTTTACATCTTCACGCAGTTCTGAAACTTTTTCGTTTATTTCCGTACATGTCAACCGAGACGAAACAAGACGCGCTGTCTCAACAACCGCCGGCGTTTCTTCCGCTGGGGTTTCTTTCTCTATCCCTTCGTCTTCCCAATCTTCATCAAAATATTCTTCGTCTTCAACCTCAACAATTTCTTCTGCGTCTTCGGCCACAGACAGAATCGGCATCGCCGCAATTCCAACCACACCGATTCCACACAGTAAACCAAATATTTTCATATTCATATTTGCACCCCTTATTCTTCAATAACTCGTTGCAGTTCCATAATAAAGTCAATTCCCGGGTCAACCAGTTTTTCGACTTTCTTGATATACTTTTTCGCCTCGTTCTGCATTTGCAGTTTTTTATAAGTATTCACCGTAGACCGCATTTCATTTTTATTGACGTCATTTTCTTCCACACGGACACCTTCGGCGATCTGCAACTCGTCCAGTGCCATTTTAGCATATTTCTGTTGATTTTCCGGACACCCATCTTCAACCAATTTTGAATAAATTTCTGCATTCTGCAAATGACACTTTGATTCGGGACAATCATTAGTGTACCCCATCAAAGTTGATTCTATAACTTGACACGGCTGTCCCTGGTCCGCACGCATATATTCACCATTTTGACGCAAAACATCATAAACACTGAATTCTGCATCTCTTAATTCTTTGTATTTTTCCCTATTCTCATCACATCCCGCACGCACAAGACTGTCATAAATATCTGCATTTCGTTTGTGCGAATTTGCTGCATCTAACCATGTATCGTCAATCCCTTGCATCAAATTTGCCAACAATGCCTTTTCGCGCATTTCACACGGCACCATCTTCACGCTGTATACACCGGAATCCGCCCTATGCGCGTGTTGATATCCCCAAATCGATATACCGGTCATCATACCACACAGAAATATTCCACCCAATGCAATCGCCGCCCAAATCTTGTGCGCACGCGTACATAAAAAGCATGTTTTTTTTGATTCTGTAAAGTTTTTCATTTTCTCTCTCCTTTTGTTTATTTATTTTACGATTCCGTTTTTAATTGTTATACGTCGGTCAGCACGATTCGCCAACGACATATCGTGTGTGACAAACAACATAGCCATTTTATTTTTTCGCACCAAATCCAATAATAATTCAAACACCGCAATTGCATGACCGGGGTCCAAACTGCCCGTTGGTTCGTCGGCCAACAATATATCCGGCGTGTTCGCCAACGCACGCGCAACCGCGCAACGCTGTTGCTCGCCCCCCGACATTTGTCCCGGCAAGTGCGTCGCCCGATGTGCAACATTCGCCGATTTTAACAACTTCATCGCACGCGCCGCCGCCGTATCAGAATCTACACCGTTTGCCAACATTGGCAACATAACATTTTCAATCGCCGTAAAATCAGACAGTAAATTATGACGTTGGTATACAAATCCCATTTTGCGCCGGCGAATCACAGTCCGCATTTCATCATTCATCGCGTGTACGGGGGTGCCCGCAACCAAAATACTGCCCCCACTTGGTTTATCCAACAAACCCACACATTGCAACAGTGTCGATTTTCCCGCCCCCGACGGCCCGACCAATGCAATAATTTCACCACGATGCAAATCAAAACCACCACCAGTTAAAATGTGTAATGGTTGGCCACCTTCGACAAAGGTCTTTTTAATATCACGCACCGACAGGACGACTTCGCCCTGCTTTGCCCGTGATAAAGAATTCAATATCGACGCCATTATTTTATTCCACGTCCATCCTTATTCATCATACCATTTTGTTTCGCTTTTTCCAACCCGGAAATTTTTCTATTCATTCCTTAACACCTCTACCGGATCGGTATTTGCGGCACGCCATGCCGGATAAATAGTTGCCAAAAAAGCCAGCGCAATCGCAATCACCGCGATTCCTATAACCGTTGCCGGTTCCACACGCGATGGCAACTCAGACAAATAATACAATTCCGCCGGGAACAGGTCGCGCCCCGTTGCCCATTGAAAAAACTGACGTATCGGTTCAATATACACCGCAACCACAAGGCCCAAAATTGTACCCAATACCGCACCAATCACACCTATACTGGTCCCCGACAAAATAAAGATTCGCATCATTGAACGCCGCGACACACCGAACGTACGCAGCACCGCGATATCTTTTGATTTGTCTTTGACCAACATCACCAACGATGACACGATATTAAACGCCGCCACAATTACTATCAACATCAATATAAGGAACATAACATTTGTCTCGACCTGAAGTGCACCAACAAAACCACGATTCAAATCGCGCCAATCGCGCACAACGTATCCATCCGGCAAAGTTGTTATCAATGCTTCGCGCACGGCATCGGTATTTTCCGCATCACGCAGGAATAAATCTATGTGCGTCACCGCATCACCAATATCCAAATACTTTTGCGTGGTTTCCAATGGCATAAATATATATCCCGAATCATATTCATACATTCCCATAAAGAACGAAGTCATTACCGGGTAAGACATAATCCGCGGCATTGTTCCAAACGCGGTCACCGTTGCGCCATTTGCCGAAACCAACGACACATTATCACCCATGTGCGCACCTAAATTCCGTGATAACGTTGCCCCCATAACCAATTCACCATCACGAATCTGGGACAGATTTTTTCCATAAACACGCGTTCCATTTTTTGTTTTTGCCGCCAAATCAGACATACGAATTCCGCGTATCATCGCGCCCGCATTTTTTCCATCGTGCGTCACCATAACCTGGCCTTCGGCGATTGGCACAATGGAATCTACCGCCGCCGCCACAGTTTTACTTTGGCGCATTTTATCAACCAAGAAATCATAGTCTGCAATCGCACCATCTTGGTGATAAACAACGACATGCCCATTCATTCCAACAATTCGCGACAGTAAAGTATCGTGGAATCCGCCCATAACCGACATAACGACAATCAACGTCGCCACGCCCAACATAATTCCAATCAGTGACACCCACGACACAACCGAACCAAACCCGCGACGACGCGCGCGCAGATACCTGAATGCAATTTTTCTTTCCAATTTACTGAACATCATATCACCATTCTATCACGCATTCTTAATTGCGCAAGAAATTCCGCAACGCTTCCCCGACCAATTCCGGCTCGTCCGGAATATCTTTTGGATTCACAATTGAAACAACCCGTGGCGACATAAACACAACCAATTCGGCAAACGGGCTTATCAATGTTTCTGGCGTTGTCACAAAAGAATGTGTTGGTATACCGATAATCACATAGTTATCCCCAACACTGGACGGAATTGTGAACGACGACAGTTCCCCATTGCTTGTACGCAGAACAATTTTTGCGTCTATTTTTTTACGTCCTGCGAAATCAGAATACTGGGCCGACGCACCAACAATTAAATCTGTTTCCAATCTTTCTTCTTTACTGCATTGGCCAATATCGAATCGCGATTGCCAACCGTCGGGAACGACAAAATGCCCCTGGGACACCAAAACCACATTCGATTGGCCGGCCAAAAATTCTTGCAAAGTCTTTGTGTTTATTTCCGGGCCAACAACCAAAGCACGACCAACAACACCCGGCACCGACATCTTGATATTTTTTTCGCCAAACGCCGGCAACAAATTCATCCATATAATTGGATTATCTGTGCGTGGATAAACGCGATAAACATCCATATCCCACGCCATCACATATTTTTTTGAAGATATATCCGAAATTATATGTGCAACCTCGCGCTCCGTTTGATAATTACCTTCGAATATCAGTGTATTATCGGCCCAATCCACAATCAGATTTCGCACATCGGCCCCATGCATCGCGTCCAACAATGCCATCACAATTGTATCATTATGCGGCATTTTTATAAGCCACTTTCCACGATTAAACAATTTTATTTCACCCAACGCCGCATCATAAGAATAATACACTCGCCCAAGTCGCGTTATCAAATCAACCGCATCACCAAGATTTCCCGACGCAATCGAACCCGAAATTTTTTCTACTAAATCACCTTGCTCTACCACGGCAATATCGACACCTTCTAATAACTTATTTAACGTCTGCGCGACGGTCTGTTTTCTAAATTCATAATCAGACACCGTTAAATCATCGGGAAAGGCGTCACCAACGTTCAGCCGAATCATTTCGATTTTTTCATCGGGTACCACCGACACAACCGACTGGTTATCCCAATTCACCGTACAACGTCGCGGCAATTCAACCGAGAAACGACGTGCAGTATCGGTTGTCAATGCCGCCTTT
>JAGCET010000051.1 GCA_017650505.1 Alphaproteobacteria bacterium | reverse complement strand
TGTTGCGCCACCGCGTACCGGTAAAACGGTTATGTTGCAAAATATCGCGCATTCGATTGCAACCAACTATCCCGAGGTTAAACTTATCGTGTTGTTGATTGATGAACGTCCCGAAGAAGTGACCGATATGCAACGCAGCGTTAAAGGCGAGGTCATTTCTTCCACTTTCGATGAACCCGCCACGCGCCATATCCAGGTCGCCGAAATGGTTATCGAAAAGGCAAAGCGTTTGGTCGAAGCCGGACAAGATGTCGTGATTCTGTTGGATTCTATTACACGTTTGGGACGCGCATATAACACCGTTGTTCCGTCCAGTGGCAAGGTTTTGACCGGTGGTGTTGACGCATATGCGTTGCAACGTCCAAAACGATTCTTTGGTGCCGCACGTAATATCGAAGGCGGCGGCAGTTTGACCATTATCGCGACCGCGTTGGTTGATACCGGTTCAAAAATGGACGAAGTCATTTTCGAAGAATTCAAAGGAACCGGAAACAGCGAAATCATACTGGACCGCAAATTGTCCGACAAACGTGTTTATCCGGCGATTGATATCACAAAATCCGGTACGCGCAAGGAAGATTTGTTGGTCGGTAAAGATACGTTGTCCAAAATGTACGTGTTGCGCCGTATTATCAACCCGATGGGGACATTGGAAGCAATGGAGTTCTTGTTGGATAAATTGCGTGTGACAAAAACAAATTCGGATTTCTTTAATTCGATGAATCAATAAAACAAACGCACCAAACGGTGCGTTTTTTGTTGGGGGCAAATATGAAACATTATTTAATCGTTGCCGCCGCGGTGATTGTCGCGGGGGCTTATTTTTTTGGGCTGCGCATTGGGCGCATGCGGTGCGTAATTGATTTCGGGCGTACGCAATCAGGTGAAATGACAAATATTATGGATATCAAAAGGAATACAGATGAAAAAGTTTTTAATACCGGTGTTGACGATATTCGTCGCGTCTTGCGCGAAAGATATACCATCGCAGAATAGGGCGGTTTGCAATATGTCTTGTGATACAATTCGGGGGCGGGCCAATGATTGGAACATAATCAGTGACGATTTGGCACGAAATATTTACCGGCATAATTTGATGTGTGAAAATATGCAGAAATAACCGGGGGGCTATTCGTTATAATATTCTATTATCGCTTCGGCTGCATTTTTGATTTTTATCAAAGATTGTTCATATGTGTTGCAATCGCGCGATATGCGTGAACGGTATGAATCGCGCAGGTTCGACGACATATATGCACACCCACGCAAATGTTGAACACAATAATTATGCCCAATCAAGAACGCATTTTGACCGCTGATTCGTTCTTCGGCGGTTGGCCAATTTATGTTCAACGCGTTTTCAAGGTTGGCCCAAGAATTTTCGCCGGCATAGTTGCCGACATGTTCCATCCAATATTCGTTCATTTCATCGTCTGTCCATGTGCCGCCACCCTTTAATTTGATAATTTGTATGATTAAGTCACTTATTTGGTCTTGGTATTGTGAATCAATTTGGGCCAATTTAGCACTGCAATAGCAACGGTTGTATGCCATGCTTTCGCGTTCACAATAACCGTTCATACACTCGGTATAATCGGCCAAACAACGGGTTGATGATACAGATTCGGTCGTCGTCGTATTCGTGGTTGTTGTCACGGTTCGTGCCGAATCGTCGCGTGCATTGCGCCCCGTGACCGCGCGCGTGGCGGTCCCGCTGCGCGCGGGTGCAGATGCATCCGTTGTGTTGCGTGCGGTTCGTGCAACAACGCGCCGTGTTGCGCCATTGCCGGTCGATGTTGTGGTATTGGTCGCCGCACGTGCGGTTTGATTTGATTGATTCGCGGTTCGTGCAACAACGCGACGCGGTTCGGTCATTTGCTTTGTCTTGACAATTACGTCAATTGGATTGTTGGTCATATTCACCGTTGTTCCAGGATTCATCGCGGTCCGCATTTTATTGTTTAAATATGGATACATATACGAATAAGATTGTGCATCAACATATTTTGACACACGGCCCGGCACAGGTGTACGCACCGCGTTCGTCGCAGCGTCGGCAGTATATGTCGCGAACATAAATGCAAATAAATATATAAAAATCCTTACCATGTGTTTCATTTTAATAAAAAACATATTTTCAACGCAATAAAAAAAGAAAGTGTTTGTTGACAAAACGTGACAAAATAATATAATGTTTGTCAACAATTAAAGGTATTAGCGTGAATGGAATTTTTGCTTTGTCTTTAAAGATAACAAATTGGTGTGATTTATATTGTCCCCATTGTTCCGAAGATTCGGGGCGTTCGGCGACATTCGAATATATGCCAATTGATAAATTGGAAGATGGTATTTCCCAATTTCAAGAATTACCACTTAATTTGTCTAGACGTATAACAATTAGTGGTGGGGAACCGATGTTGCCATACTTTAAAAAAGATGAAAATTATATGCCCGCGGCTTTGACTTTGATATCCAAGGCCGATGCGATACCCGTGATTAAAACAAATGGTACATGGGGGCGTACGTATATGGACCGCAGTTCAATATTAAAATCTTTGGCAAAAAATGCGAATTTTGTTTGTAATCCGGTTGTGCTGAATATGCCTGTGGATGAATTTCATAATAATTTATCTGGGGTTGCGAATATAATTTCAGATATTGTATTCAGTGATTATTTGCAGAATGCAATATATATAGAAGTGTCGGGTTTTAATACGATTGGGTCTGTCGTGGCAAATGCACGATTAAGAACCTGTTTAAAGGAACGAGAGATATCAACGTTGGATGTGGTCAACGACGATATTGTCGCATATACCGCCCGTGGTGACGGAATACATATTTCTGTGGACAATGTTTCACAAATTTATAAATTAGGGCGCGCGGTGAAAAATCGTGTTTATACTGCCGAGGCCGTTATGCCGTACGTAAATAAAATTCAAATAGATAATGACGACAATGTATCATTAAATCGTGTGGTTAGCGAAAAGATAAATAATCGACCATTGGTCGATGTTATGGACATACTTATTCCGCGCCTGAACCAGCGTCAAAAATAGATATAGATACGATTTTTAATATATACCAAAACAAATTGCCGTTGATTTTTGGTTTATATTTTTTTGAATATTAGTGATGTGTTTATGCCACCAAAGGCGAAATTATTATTCATTACGTATTTTGCGTCTATGTTACGCCCGGTACCCATAATGTAATCTAATTTGCCGCATTTTTCATCGGGTGTGTTAAGGTTCAATGTCGGGGCAAACCAACCGTCACGCATCATTTGAATAGACCATATCGATTCCAACGCGCCGCATGCCCCAAGCGTGTGACCGACATAACTTTTAAGGCTGCTTGCGGGGGTGTGCGAACCGAAAACGGATTCTGTGGCGTTTGATTCGGCAATGTCCCCGTGAGTTGTCCCGGTTCCATGCATGTTTATATAACCGATGTCATCGGCGTCTAAATTTGCATCCCTTAGCGCAAGTCGCATGCATTCCGCCATGGTTTTTTGATTGGGCTGGGTCGCGTGCATACCATCTGTATTTGAACCGAAACCAACAATTTCCGCATAGATTTTTGCACCGCGTGCAATCGCATGTTCATATTCTTCAAGTATCAATGTTCCGGCGCCAGAACCAATAACCAAACCGTCGCGCGCCACGTCAAATGGTGCCGGCGATAATTCAGGGGTGTCATTTTTCGTGCTGGTGGCGTACAGGGCATCAAATACGGCAATTTGGGTAATATCAAATTCTTCGGCACCGCCCGCAATCATAACATCTTGGGTTCCGTTTTTAATCGTTTCGTATGCGAAACCGATGGACAGACTGCCGGATGTGCATGCGGTGCCACTGGGGATTATGCGGCCAACCGTGTGAAAATGCAAAGATATGTTTACCGCCGTTGTCTGGGGCATCAATTTCAGGTATGAAAAAGACGTGATTGCACCAACCTCGCGGGTTTTGTGAATCGAGAAAAAATCACTGACCGGTTCCGCCGATCCAAACGAAGACCCGTATGCAACCCCGGTTCGCCCAAATGTCAAAATGGGCGATTCTG
>JAGCET010000004.1 GCA_017650505.1 Alphaproteobacteria bacterium | reverse complement strand
GTGGCGACGGAAGCGCCATCGCGCAGAATTCGGGGACAATTCATAGCAAGACCGGAATATAGCGTGGTTGTCGGTGCGCGTCCAACACGGGCGGACAGCAAAACGCGTTCGGCGATGTTTTTATTGCTGAATAGTGGCAATATTTTAATATCGCCACAGTGCCGGGACATTTCGCTGATAACGGGGGCCATTGCGGTGGCATCAACAATTGTGGCAAATGTGCCGGTCGGGCGCGTGCGCGCGATGCATCGGCGTGTCCAAAGGGTTAAATCGGCATTGTGGTGCGCATTATGCCTTGCGGGTATCCCGCGAAAGTAAGGTGGATTGGTGATAACCAAATCAAATGTCTTGTTCGTTCGCCAAGACAAGATATCGGCGTTTATAAAATCGGCGGTTTTGCCGTTTAATTCGAAATTCTGCTTTGCCGCCGCTAACATTTCATCGGATATGTCCAATGCCGTCATTTGAATCCCCGGGATTCGTGCCATAAGGCATAATGCGACCCCGCCGGTGCCGGTTCCAACGTCCAGTACTGTTTTTGGGGTACCGTCTATAAATGCGGCAAGCCATACCGCATCAGATGTCGGATTGTATGGGCCACGGTGAATTTTAACACCGCCACCCATAATAGTAAAAATGTCTTGTTTTTGAATCATGTCTATATAATAATCTATTGTAAACAAAAGGCAAGTTTATGTTTGATGATGGTTTAATAGTATCCAGTGCGGCAAGTGCTTTTAATAATATCGCGGTTGTGGCGCCTGCATTTTTGTGGAATGCGGTTTTGTGTTTGCCACTGTTTGTTGGAATTTATATTGTTGGCCGTTATTTCGCAGATCGGTTGGGGATTTTGCCGTATATTACGCGTGCACGTGCGGTGTTTTGGACCGTTGTGTTAACTGCGATTTGGGTGGTGTTGATCGGTGGAAACTATGATGTGTTAAGGGATGGGCATTCTTTGTTGCCATGGGTGACGGCGGCTATTTTATTTGTGTCGTCGATTTTCGTTGGAATAAATACCCGGGCCTTAAAATTGCCGATTTGGTACGGCAAAGGTACCGTGTCGCTCCGGTTGCGATGGCTAATGAATGTGTTGGTTTTTGTCATTTTAATGGTTCCGGTTGGTTTAAGTGATACATTGAATTGGTGGGGGCCAATATTACAGATTTGCGCAATTATTTTAGGTCTTGTAATCGGGCGGTTTAGTGGTCGCCAAATGCGTGCCGTGTCATGCGTACTTGGGGTTATGTTTGCGGCCACAATTGCGGTTTTAATGCAACCAGAATTATTCAGGTTTGGGCAACTTGGGAACCTGACACCCGGGCATTTGGTGTGGTTTTTGGTCGTTGGCGTCTTGATTGCCACGGCGTTTATGGTTGATGTTGTAAATCCGCGTGGCCGTGTTCACCAAAGTGCGTATGTAAAATTAAAATGGCTGTTTCGATTTGTGGTTTTGCTTTGCGCGGTCTTGTTCGCTTTGACCGAAGCGGTGCCGATTTTTATTGCAACCGTGGCATTCGTTGGAATTTCGGTTGCGTTGTCGGTATGGCATTCCACAGAATTGCCCGATAAAATTCAAGAAATTTTGTTAAGTTGGGCGATAATTTGTTTCGGTGTTTTGATTTCTGTGCCTACGATAACCGCTATTGGAATATTATTGTTGGGGGCGACACGTGCGAATGTTCCCGGTGGTTGTAATATGCGGTTCTTGTTATAATTTGTTATATTTATTGAATTTAAATGTATGTTTGTTTAGTGTACTATCGTTGTACAAACAGTAAGAACAGGTGATAAAGTTATGACAAATATACATCCAACGGCGATTATTCATGATGGTGCGGTTATTGGGGCCGATTGTAATATTGGGCCTTTTTGTATTGTAGGGCCGAATGTGGTCCTTGGGGAACGGGTAGAGTTGGTTTCCAATGTGGTTATTGGTGGCAAGACGTCAATTGGTGATGATTCAATTGTTTATCCGTTTGCGGTTCTTGGCGTTATGAGTCAAGATTTAAAGTGGCAAGACGAGGCCGCAATGACGGGTCTGCGTATTGGCAAGCGTTGTCGTATTCGTGAATATGTAACAATCCATTCGGGAACACCGGCGTCCGATGGAACGGTTATTGGCGATGATTGTCAGATTATGGTGAATGCCCATGTCGGGCACGATTGCAAGATTGGAAACAGTGTTGTTATGTCAAATCTGGTCCAGGTTGCAGGTCACGTTGAAATTGAAGACTTTGCAATTTTGTCGGGTGATGTCATGGTGTTGCAATTCGCACGAATTGGTCGGAACGCATTTATTGGTGGAATGTCGGGTGTACCAAATGATATTTTGCCGTATGCGATATACGACGGCCCACGTGCAACATATCGAACAATAAATCGTGTTGGGTTGATGCGGCATGGATTCACGAATGAAGATATGCATGCAATTCATTCTGTATATAATGCGGTGTTTCGTGAAACGGGTGGGACGGTTGCGGAAAGACTTGCCCGTGTTCGGCGTGAAGTTAAAAATAACAAATACGCGATGGATGCCATAGATTTTATTGAAAATCGTTCAAAACGTGGTATTGGGACCGCAAATAATGCCGAATAAACCAAAAATCTTTATAATTGCGGGTGAAGTTTCTGGGGATGCGTTGGGCGCACGTATAATGCGTCAGATGGCGGGTCCTGCGGATTTTGTGGGAATTGGTGGTGCCGAAATGTGCGGGTGTGGGTTAAAATCGTTGTTCCCGATGTCTGATTTGGCTGTGATGGGAATTACCGAGGTTTTGGGTCATATTCGTACATTGACACGGCGGATTTCTGATACGGTGCGTGCGATATTAGAATTGCGCCCCGATATTGTTTTGACTATCGATTCGCCGGGGTTTGCGCGGTCGGTTATCAAGAAATTACGTGCGTCGACGGCGGGCCGTGCGGCAATTGCACGTGGGTTGCGGTTCCATCATGTTGTCGCGCCCCAGGTTTGGGCCTGGCGCCCCGGGCGTGCCAGAAAGTATGCCAAGGTTTTTGATAAACTGTATGCGTTTTTTGATTTTGAGGTTCCGTATTTTACTAAATACGGTCTTGATACAATGGCGGTTGGGCATCCAATTGCCGAAAATATTATAGGGGCGACAGAAAATGTGCACCCTGCCCCAACGACGGAAAAAATTATTACATTGGTACCTGGCAGCCGTATGAGCGAGGTTAGAAAGTTAATGCCGTTGTTTCGTTCGGTTGTTCAAATGATAACTTCATGTGGTTATATGAATTATAAATTTGCAATTCCGGTTGTAGAGACAACCGCAGAATATGTAAAAAATGCGATTCGTGATTGGCCTATACGCCCCCAATTGGTTCGTGCATCGGAACGTTATGACTTGTATCAAAGGACTTATGTCGCAATAGTGGCCAGTGGCACCGTATCTGCGGAATTGGCAATGTTGCATATTCCGGCGATTGTTGTGTATAAGATGAATCGGATAACAACGCTGATTGGGCATTTGTTGATACGTGTTAAATGGGTTTCATTGGTGAACATTTTGTTAAATCGTACGGTATACCCGGAATTTTTGGGGAACAAGGCGACGGCAGAAAAGGTCATTGGTGCATTGGATAAAATGGTTTTGCCGGCAAACCGTTCCCGGATGATATCTGAATTGACGGCGGCCGATGGTATGTGGGTTCGTTCCGAAGGTGTGGCCAGTAAACTGATTGCCGATGATATATTACGGTGCGTGAATAAATAAAAGTTTTCCTTATAAAAAACTCTTGCCTCGGATTTTGTATTTTTGCTAAACTTTGTCTCAGAGATGAAGAAAATTCTGATTTTTGGCGCAATTTTGGGCTTTGTTGCCGGTGCCACTGCGTATGCCGCGGTGCGTGATGGTAGTGCGTCATTGTCGCGTGCAAAATCTGATACCAATGTTCAGGCCCGAACATCTACAACTGTTGTGCGTTCGTCATCGAATACGGGCGAACGCGGGGTGGCAACACGGGTTGCCGTGCCCACCCGCAAAACCGGGGAAACCGTTGGACGGGCCGGTGTTTTGCATACGGGTGGCGCCACGCGTGTGGCAACGCGCCCCGTGGTTCAGGTTGGGCGTAATAATGCCACCAAGACCACTTCGCGCGCTGGAATCCGTGGAACGACGGTTGCGCGTGCCGCTGTCGACAGTGCGGATGTTGGCGGAATGGCCGAAACACGAACCGGGGCCGCATATAATCAGTGCAAGGCCGCATACTTTCAATGTATGGATCAGTTTTGTCAGTTAAAGAATGATGATTATCGTCGTTGTTCGTGCAGTGATCGTGTGAAAGAAATGGCAGAACTGCGCAAGAATTTAACCGAAACCGGTGAAAAATTGACTGAATTTACCGAAAATTTGGATATGGTCGGAATGACCGCGGCCCAGGCAACGGCCCTGCACACGGCATCTGATGGGGAAAACGCGTTGGCCGCGGATACTTCGGCGTCCAAGGCGTTATTGACCGCGATAATGAATTCTATACGTGGAAATGATGCAACGGTTGCGGGCAAAATGTCCGATTTGAACAGTATAAATTTGTCGTTTGATACATCGGTTGCGTTTGGTAATGCCGACCCGGCCCAGGTTATCGCGTCATACGACGGCACAGAATTATACAGTGCGGTGTATCCGTCATGTCGTGCGGCGGTGGCCGGTGATTGCACAAATGCCACGTTGCAAAGGGCCGTGAATGCATACCTTATGGCGATAGAACAAGATTGCAATACCGTCCAAACCGCCATAGTTGCAAAGCAGCGTGATTTGAAATCCGCCATTCGTGAAGGTAGTGCGATGTTGGATTTGGCGCGCGTTGAAAATCGGAAAAAACATAATTCGGACGATTTAGCAACGTGTATTGCGAATGTAGAGGCGGCGGTACTTAGCGAACAAGTATGTGGTGCGAATTATCATAAATGTCTTGATAATGGCGAGTTTATTGATGTTTCGACGGGCGCGCCGATTACGGGTGTTGTGCGTTTCTATGAATTGGCAGAAATGTTAAAGTTTGATTCAAATGCGGATGCGGTTGACCAGAAATTGGCGCAAAATCCCAATAACCTGCGGTTCGTTAAGGCGTTCGAAAATAAAACCAAGAAATTTGCACATGATGCGTTGGATAAATGTGTTGAAATTGCAGATACTGCCTGGTCGGAATATTTGGACAAGGCGTTGTTGGACATTTACTATGCCCAACGGTCCAAGGTTGACGAAATCAAACGCGGTTGTTTTGATTTTATATCGACGTGCTATGCCGATCGCGATGCCGCGATTACCGCGGCAATGGCGGCATTGGTGGGCGATCCGGCGGCGGTGTCTTTACAGCCCGATAAAATTATACTGACCCAGAAAATGTGCAGTGATTATATCGATTCTTGCAACAATATGTTTGGGGAAGATATTGTTGCAAACTATATGGATATGCAGGCCGAGACAGATACGTTGGCGGCGTGTCGTGCCGTTGTGCAACAATGCTTTGATGATTTTGGTGGCGCGAATTATGAAAATTTCTATTATCCGGCAAGTGGTTTATTTGTACCAAATACGGTTGATTCATCGGCCAGTGGTGGGTCCAGACCGGCGAAAACCGCGTTGGATTGGTTTTCTTTGTACAGTTATGATGAAACCGGTAAACGTGAGACAGAAAGTGACGGCAGCCCGAAGTATGTTTCCGAATGCGCAAGGCGTGTTGCCGCAATCCCAAGTTGCCGTGGTCAGGTTGAAGAGGCCTTTGGTGGATTTGATGCGGTTATTGCCAATCAGACCCCGGGGGACGAAGGAATGTATGCATATACACATCCAACATCGGGTGGTAATCCGGCGTACGCGTACGGGTTGATTAAACCAGAGAATTATACAACAGATGAGAACGGAACAATAACTGGTTGGACTGGTGACGCGAATGTGAAACTTCAAAACCGTCGGTTGCGTGGTACGGGTGTTGCGACCGAGGTTTATAACCAGATTATCGACGTACTTACTACGCAATGTATGAATGTTGACGGCCGGTTTGTTGAAGCACAGTTTATAAATCATGATCGATATGGTGTTGTGAATGATACATCATTGTGTTCAAGACAATGGGAAACCGAAGTGTCGGCTGTATATGGCGATTCTAGTGCCGATGCTGTTGAATATATGTGCACGATGAATTACGAATATAGTGTTGATACTGCGGCATGGGGTATATGTTCGTGTTGGGAAAATGGTGGTCGACGCAGTAAAAATGGCTTGTTTACAAAATGTGTGGTTGGTTTGCCTGTGGTTGTCGCGGATGAAGATTATGTTATTGTGGAAAGCGAACATGCGAATGACAGGGAGTGTAACGAAAGTGCCCCCAGTTGGCAACCTGGTTACCATTATGTACTGTGTGATGGTGGCGGAACAACTGCCTGTACCAATAATTTATCAAATTGGTGTGAGTCAACTGTTTATTCCAAGACAAATCAAGTTTGTCCGTTTGCTGCACAGAGTGTTGGTTCAATAAGTAATGGAGAGACTATTGAAGAACATTGTGCGGAAGGTTCGGGTAATGAAGGTAAGTGTGAATGTGTACTTAATCGGTTGGGTGACCTTGTGCCCGAGGGGATAAAAACAACATCTATTTCGGGTGAATAGAAATTGGATGTGCCGTTATTTTCCGCTTGCAAATCGGTGATTTTTGGTTTAGTATACGTGTCGCCGTATGGGCATATGGCGGAATTGGTAGACGCGCTAGTTTCAGGTACTAGTGGGGCGACCCTTGGAAGTTCGAGTCTTCTTATGCCCACCATATAGAGTTTTGGGGTTGTAGCTCAGTTGATAGAGCGCTACGTTCGCATCGTAGAGGTCGTGGGTTTGAGTCCCATCAGCTCCACCAAAAATTGTTAGCGTGCACATAGCCGTGCACGCTTAAAATTTTTGAGTGTCTCGCCGTAGCAATGTTTGTTTTTGTGATTCGGGGTTCACATTTATCGGCGGAGGCGGACAATATCTCAAGAACGCAGACGGACAAAATACGCAAAAGTTTATCAACATTTTTTCCTTGCGAATGGTAAAACATGCTGATAATATACTTGGCGTGCAACACGCGGGGATATGGCGGAATGGTAGACGCTGAGGACTTAAAATCCTTTGGTCATTGCGACCGTGTGGGTTCAAGTCCCACTATCCCCACCACCGATTTTCACCGAAGCGTAGCGAGGGCTGAAAATCGAGTGACGCGGCGGAGTGCGCGAATGCGCACGGGAACGTGCCGTTTGTCTTTGCGGACGTACGTTTTTTTGGATGTGTAGCTCAGTTGGTTAGAGCGCTTCGTTCACATCGAAGAGGTCGTTGGTTCGAGTCCAATCACATCCACCAAAAATTGTTGATGCGCACAACTCTGCGAATTCGACAATAATGTTATAGTTTTTTCATAATTTCTTTTATATTGCCGCTAATAATCTTTAAATCATTCACGGTTTCAAAACCTATTCTTTTATACCAATTGTACGGAAATCCATTTTCATCTTCGTATGTATGTGCTTCTAATACAGTTACATTATATTTATCAACAGCGCATTTAAATAATGCTTTGAATAATAATTTTGCAATACCTTGATGTCGATATTCTGGTATTACGAATAGTTCTCCATCTTCTAAATGATACCCATCCCACCAAGGTTTTAAAACAGATGTAATAATTCCAACAGGTTTGTCTTCATCATATGCAATAAAAAACAAATCTTTATTTTGATTATAAAAATATAAGAACAATTTAATTGCAGATTCTTTTGTCCATTTTTCTTGCAATACTGAATTATTATAATAATCCGCATACTAGCTTAATAACTTTGTTGGTTTGTGTTTGAAATTTTGATATAATTATCAGGTGGGTATGAGATTTTTACACAGATTTTTATTACTGGTGCTTTTTATGCCAACCGTTGCGGTGGCGGATTTCTTGTCGGGTGCGGTGGTGCCGTTTCCGGATGCGCCCGTGCCGATTTCAAATTCCAATGGTGGGTGGCTTAGTGCCGCAAAGTTCCCACGTGGTGCCGATGTTTTAAGTTTCACCGATAAAATGCGATTGAAATCCGCGGGTTATCGGCCGTTTGAAGATATGGCGGCCTATCGTGGTTTGGTTGTCGAAGGCGAAGAACATTTTATCGAACGGCAAATGGCGATGATGGAAATCGAACGCGAATCGGATTCGGAAAATATGTCTGATGCGGAATATTGCGAAAAATACCCGTTGGATTCGAAACGTTGTCATGTGGATTCGGAAACTCTGCCGGGGGTTATTGCCGGTGGTAATGCGCCATCAACGCCGGTTGAGTCACCATCGGATGAAAATTTTATGGGACAAACAATTGGTGGTGGCGTGGTTGTTGCAAGTAATCGTACGCATGGGGGTTCATGCTATCCCGCGGCAAAAAGTGATGTATTCAAAAATGTCGTGCTGACCACCGGGCAATATGAAAAGAGTTTGTCGCCGTTTGAAAAGGCAATGATAACGGTCTTTCGTAAAGAAGGCAAGTGTGGTCTGATTAAGAATGATCCGTGCGGTTATACTTGCTATGGCATTGGTGAAAATTGTGCAGGGGCGGGATTGGATGTACGCAATATGACGCGTGCAGATGCGGAAAACCTGTATCATGAAAAATTTTGGGCGAAATATAATGTTGGTGCCCTGCCCGATGTGATTGCGGGTGATATATTTTTGGCATCTATGGCCAGTGGCCCGTGTACCGCAATTAAACAGTTTAGAAAGTTTTTGGGATTGGGCGAAAGTTGCAAAATTGATTCAGATGTGGTTGCGGCGGTGGAAAATTACAATGGTGATATTCATAATGATTGGTTAAATGTGCGTCAGAAATTCTTGGTTGATGTTGCCGCACGTCGATATAACAATTCTGTGTTAAAGGGTTGGATGAATGCAATAAAGTTGAAACGTGAAAACGGTTGCCATGTTATTCCGGCCGAACCGTTGTATCGGTAAAAAAATGCCATTCAGCGTTTTTTTATCGCAACCCCATTGTGCGACAGCATTCATTTGCCGCGGTTTTCCAATCAGAATATTGTTTTTCGGGATTACGCAGGTCACGCCAGCCCTGCCACCCGGCACAATTTTTGCGTGTGCCCGTTCCCGTGCATTTTATATAACGGCGCAGTGAACATGTTTGGTTCGAAAGTTTGCCCATTTCGGTGGTGCATTTTACAACAACATTCTGGTTCTTTGCATCACCCTGGCCAAGTTCTCGTGAAGACATAACCTGGTACCCGTGGGCGGATGATACGGCGGCAAAAATAACCGGTAATATAAGCAATAGTTTACGCATAATCAAACTCCTTTTCTTTGGTTGTTATTTTATCAAAATTTGTATGGTTAAGACAACAGGTTTTTTATCGCCCTGAATCTGCGGTTGACCATGGCGTGTCATTCATTATTAACCAATACAAAGATTGAAATTCTGTATCCGGGTTGCGAATAAGTGGGCGTACAACGTATATATCTACCAGACACGAATCTTTTCCCTCATCTTCTTGGACCTCGGTCAGGTCTTGGTAAAATTTTTGTGCAAAATCCATTGCTTGCAGATACGCGGCATCATCGTCTTCGGGACTTGTTGAATCACCCGTCCACATTAGCCACATTCCGTAATTTACCTGATTATCTTGGCCTTCGATATTATCTGCGGACAGTAATAATAGCGGCTCCATTTTTATGCCATTTGTGAATTCATCGGTTTCTACCTCTGTTCTATCATAGAAATCACCAATCAAACCAAGTACCAAAGACAGTACGGCCAAATCCCCGGTTGCGCGTGTAATTCGCGCGGCATTGCGGCGTGTTGCATGGAATAACCAATCGCGCAGTCGGCCGGACTTCATCCCGTGGCGTCCAACACGTGCGGCCTTGTTCAATGTTTTTGTGCCGCTGCGCATTGCTTTCCAACTGGTACGGGCGTTTTTAAGCCCTTCCCATGTGCGGTGTACAATGTTTCCGGTGCGCGCTTTTTTGTATGCGCGTAGGTCTTTTGCATATTTTGCGACGTCTTTTAGTGCGTCAATTTGTTTTGCATATTCGGCAACATTTTTATCGGCTTTGGTCATTTCTTTCATGGTTTTTTCCATGCCTT
>JAGCET010000050.1 GCA_017650505.1 Alphaproteobacteria bacterium | reverse complement strand
CGGATTGCACATCCCATCCGCCTGCGGCGAGATGGGGCCCTTCCACACGTAAGACTCGAACTTCATTTCATTCGTTCTCGTCAACTATCGTGTCGAACCTCCGGTTCTCATCCGATCCGTCCATGGAATTTAAAAATGCCCTATTTGGGGCATTTTTGAATTCTGGGGCGGATGACCGGATTCGAACCGGCGACATTCGGTACCACAAACCGACGCTCTAACCAACTGAGCTACATCCGCCATGTGCAGGGGGAATTCTAACACCACAATCTTGGATTTTCAAGTTTTTTCTTTAAATCTGCAAAAAAACGTCTATAATCGTTACAAAATCGAAACAAAAAGGTACACAAATGAAACCACAACCCATACTTGATACACACGTTATTGATATGTATGCCGCATTGGCGGCGAATCCGGTCACGGTATCTTATCCCGAAGGCCAAATGCGTACGGATGATAGTGATATTTATTCATACAAGTACAATCATGATTTTTCGACGTTTTACACGTTTGGACCATATAGACTTCAACATATTGAGGTTGCGCGCCTTGACGAACACTCGCGTGGATTCGGGCAAGAACTTGTATTTACCGAAACCGGAACAACATTGCACATTCCAATCCAGATTAGTAAATATTCAAAGGAATTTAAACAAGGCTATATCGATTTATACAATGCAATAATGGCCAAGGCCGGTGGCAAAACATTTACCAACCCATATGTAGAATCTATTAACAATTCCGTATATTTTTTAGAAAAGTATATTTTAGAGGCCCCAGATGCACTGCTTAGCCCACAGGGAACGGCGGACAAAAATACACTCTTTCAGCAATTGGATAATATAAAGACATTGTTGTTAACCAGTCAACACGCAATTACAAAATAAACATTTTTATCATCACTGTATTTTAAGATGATTCTTAGTTTAGTTATGTGTGTGAAATATAAAAAATACCCCGAACGGGGTATTTTTATTATTAATATCCATGATCTACATAAAAACACAAATTATCTACCAGCACACTTAGAAAAATACATAATATCTTTCAACCCATTCTGGCTGCATTTTTCCCTGGCGGTATAAAGTAAATCCAACATATCAGATATTTCGTATTTTCTGCTTTGTGGTATATTGATAACCGGCAAATCTGTTTTTGTGCGGATTTCATCATGTGGTAAATTTGTACACTCATGCGCACCGGAAATAATTTCCAGTCTTTGATTCACCAACACTTGGCGAAACAAAATCTTGTCATTTGGTGTCTTGACAATGTAATCGCCCCACCCCCTTTCCATGCCGACCCGGTCTATGCAAATGTCATACGGTCTTTTTAATATACTTGTTAAATGCTTGTATAGTATTCTGTCTTCACAATATGGTTCCCAGTTCCACTCCCTTTGGCTTTCGGCGGCCTGATTTAATATCGGATCAAATTTTTTTGCCTTGAGATAAAGATCGATTGGTTTTGGATCAAAACCAAACGTACTAATAAGAAATTCGTAGTCATAAAACATTACGTTATGGTTAGTCGTATCGAGCACAAATAAGCTACGTTTTGTTGCGGCATTGTACAGGTCAAAATACTTATTGCCAAAGTTATCGGTAAATCTGTCAACTACGATACGCTTGTCGTCTGGAAGTTCAAGACTTTGCAATTCTGATAACCGTGCCGCGAAATGATCATAAGCTAATTGTTGAACTTCTTGACCGTTCGATTCCGTTTCGATTGCCGGTTCCGGGTTTGATTGTTGTTTTTTTGAAAACAAATCTTTTAAAAATCCCATCTTTAATCCTTTGTTTTTTATTCTGTGCCAGAAATATAGCACAAAAAAATACAGATGTCAAGCACCCAAGTATAAATTTTTATTTCCACTTGCCTTGGGTTGCAAAAATTTAGTAATTTTAAAACGGATGAAAAAAGAACTGTTCGATTTTTTGAATACCGACCTGCAATTCGTGCGGCCGTGTTTGGTGCGTATTAAGGTAACAAATTTTCCACTGCATTTTTGACGATAACAATACAAAAAAAATACCCCGAACGGGGTATTTTTATTATTGTGCAATGTTAGAGTTATTTGCCTTGTTCTAATTGTTGCAATGCTGTAGACCAAAGGATGTCTTTTTTGCGTTGCTGTTTTTGATAAAAACATTCTTCAATTTTATGAACTTTTGCTCCAAGTTCGGCTGCCTTTTTCTGCGCCACAATACATTCGTAATAACGTGATGCAAGTTCTGGATTATTCAATATGTACTTTTGATCAATGTCATCAAAATTTGTCTCTTGTAGATATTGATTATACAATGCTTGCGCCGTTTGATTTGTGAACAATAATCTGCCGTCCTGTTTCATCTGTACCACTGGATTTTCATTCGGCACCTGGGTGCAGCAAGTTATATTATTCATAAAATCCCTCATACTGGATTTATCTGGTCTGCGTTCTAGATAATCTAATGTATTCATGACACTTTCAAGAGTGTAAATACTCTCGCCTGGATAAAGCGGATTTCTCAAAAGTTCATAACACGAATATTTATAGCATCCGTGATCAATATTTTGCATATCATCAACAAGTATGCATGCTGCGGCGCGTGACCGAATATTTGTGTTTATGCGCTCCAAATCTTTGGGTGTAAAGAACATAGTCAGTGGATATTGATTCCGAATTGGGGTAACCGCTTCGACGCGCAAACGGTAAAGTTTCATATCTGCAGCATCTATACGTTCTTGAGCAGTCACGTCAATATATTTTGTGGATTTCTCACAGATACCTGTTGCTTTGCATACAGAATCACAAATGTCTTGCTCTGTTTGCTGTGTTAACTCTTGTATTTGACGGGCTAAATCTTTGATTGTTTTTTCCGATTTTGTTTTTTTACATACCTGGGTTTGTTGTTTACAAGATTGTGCGCCCAAAGAGAGTGCCAAAAGTAAAACAATCATTCCAAAGGTTATTTTTTTGTTATTTGCCATTTTTTATCCTTTTTTTGTTTTCTTGATACCCTATCATTATAGCACAAAAAATACAAATGTCAAGCACCCAAGTATAAATTTTTATTTCCACTTGCCTTGGGTTGCAAAAATTTAGTAATTTTAAAACGGATGAAAAAAGAACTGTTCGATTTTTTGAATACCGACCTGCAATTCGTGCGCGGGGTCGGGCCGGTTTTGGCGACGCGGTTCGCCGATTTGCTTGGCGGGCGACGTGTATTGGATTTTATGCTGCATATACCCGCCTATGTCAAAGATCGTGGAATTATCGATACTATATCTTTGGCCACGCCGGGTGATGTTGTCACAATTATGGTCAATGTTAAATCGCATCGACCCGGGCGCACCTTTGGTCGTCGGCGCAGTCCTACACGTATAAACTGTGTTGACCGTGCGGGCAAAAATATCGTTATTCAATTTTTTAATGTGAACTATTTAGATTATTGGATTCAAAAGTTGCCAATTGGTTCGTGGCGAATTATCAGTGGTAAATTAGAACAGGGACGCGTGCCAACGATAAATCATCCGGACTTTATCGAAGAACCCGAAAATGCGAATAAAATTCCCCGGGTCCAGGCGATTTATCGTTCGGGCGAAGGCATTACACAAAAAACTTTTACAAATGTTCGCGATCAAGTTTTTGCCGCGATGGCCGATAAATTGGTTGGCGAAGATGAACACATTGTTGAATTCTTTGGTGCATTACGACATGCACACTTTGCCGAAAGTAATGCGGATTTGGTGCCGATGTCTGATAATATTGTGAAGTTGGCATATTTTGAATTACTTGCGCACCAGGTTGCGATCGCGGTTTCACGGCGCAATCGAAATGACGAACGCTATCGGCGTGCGGTCCGGCCTAAGAAGTATGATTTATTGGATAAATTTTACGCATCGCTGCCGTTTGAATTGACGGGTGCACAAAGGCGCGTTGTCGATGAAATTGCGGCGGATTTTGCAAAACTGCGCCCAATGATGCGCCTTGTCCAAGGGGACGTAGGTTGTGGCAAAACAATGGTCGCAATGGCGGCAACCGTGATGATGGCGGAATTTGGCGCACAAACGGCTTTACTTGCACCGACAGACACATTGGCGCAACAACACTTCGCAAAACTGAAAACCATGTGTGATAAATTGGGGTTGGTGTGTGATGTTTTAAGTGGTCGGGACAAAGGTGCATCGCGACGCGAGAAATTGGTGTCTTTGCGGTCGGGACGAACACGTTTGGTTATTGGAACGCACGCGCTGTTTTCCAACGATGTTGAATATAAAGATTTGGGATTGGTCATTGTTGATGAACAACATCGTTTCGGTGTGGCCCAGCGCGAGGCACTGCGGGCCAAGGGCAATAACCCCGATGTTTTGGCATTGTCTGCAACGCCGATTCCGCGAACGTTATCTATGACGATATACGGTGATATGGACATTTCGATTATAAATGAAAAACCCGCCGGACGCATACCGATTAAAACAACCAAACTACCCATTGCGCGTGTTGAAAATTTGATTGACCGACTGCGCCCCCAGGTTGTGAACGGTGCAAAGGTCTTTTGGGTATGCCCACGGGTTGTGGAATCAGAAGAATCTGATGCGACGGCCGCCGAACATCGATATGAAGAATTAAAACGCAATTTTACCTGTGTCGGATTGGTGCATGGTCAGATGCCGCGCGAAGAACGCGATAAAATTATGACAGAGTTTGCCAATCCAAATTCAAATATTAAGATATTGGTTGCAACCACGGTCATAGAGGTTGGAATCGACGTGCCATCTGCTACAATTATGGTTATTGAAAATGCAGACCGATTTGGTCTTGCCGCGTTGCACCAATTGCGTGGTCGTGTTGGTCGCGGCAATGTGGCATCTTATTGTATATTGCTGTACGGGTACGGTGTGTCGCCCGATGGATTGAAAAGATTGGATGTATTGTGCGAAACCGATGATGGGTTCGTGATTGCCGAACAAGATCTAATGATGCGCGGCGTTGGCGAATTATTGGGCACACGCCAAAGCGGTTGGATAAACTATCACTTTGTCGCATATCGTGAGCATCGGGATTTATTCAAATTGGCAATGCGGGCGGCAACCGATATGGTGGTTGTGGAACCGTGGGTTCGTGACATGATGTACATATTTGGTCGCACGGCGACATTGGGGGCATAAAGAAGATGCGTAAAATATTTGTGTTCTTGATTTGTTTATTGTTTGTGGTGCCGGTACATGCGGCATCGATGATAAACGACACGGAAATAGAATCTGTTATAACCGAATTGGTTTCACCAATTGCAACGGCGGCGAATATTTCACCATCGCGCATGCGAATTTTTATTGTGAATGATGATGATTTTAATGCATTTGTTATGGGTGGAGAAGATATTTATATCTATACCGGATTGTTAAAAAGGATTCGCACACCAAACGCACTGCGCGCGGTGATTGCACACGAATTGGGGCACACTATTGGCGGCCATATGGCGCAAATGTCGGCGGCAATCGAGGCAGAGATGCGTCGCACAATGTTGATTCAGGCATTGGGCATCGGCCTTATGGTGGCGGGTGGCAATCCGTCATTGGGCGCAGGTGTTATGGCGGGCGCATCGGGAATTGCGAAACAATCGTTGCTGTCTTTTTCGCGCGACGAAGAAAGAATCGCCGATGATATGGGAATGGATTTGATGGCGCGTGCCGGATATAATCCGAACGGATTCATTGACGTTTTTGAACAAATGAGTCAGATGACATCGGCCATTGAATCACGTATAAATCCGAATGCGGTAAATCATCCTTTGACATCCGAACGGTTAAATAACGTGCGTCAAAAATTGGCATCATATAAATCAGAAAAGTTGAAATCTGACACGTCGGGCGCAATTGCTAAATATGATTTGGTGCGTGCAAAATTGGTTGGATACTTGGATGATTCATCGCGTATACGGACGATTTATCCATATTCTGATAAATCAGATGCGGCAATATATGCACGTGCAATTGCGAATATGCGCGGTGGAAATCTGGATGGAGCATTGGTTGGTGTGCGCACACTGATTTCGCGCAATCCATCGGGGGCATATTTTTATGAATTACTGGGCGACATTGAATATTCATACGGCCATTATGACGACAGTATCGCGGCATACACACGTGCATTGGAATTAAAACAGAACGCGCCACAAATAGAAACTGCATTGGCGATTGTTTTGGCCGCGCGCAATCACGACGGGGACAATGCACGCGCCATTGAATTGTGCAAGCGCGCAAATTTATCATCACCCACACCGTTGGCGTATTGGACGTTGGCGCGCGCATACGGTTCGGACGACGGACGCGCCGATTGGGCGATGGCGGAATTTTATCGTTTGCAGAAAAATCCCGAACGTGCACGCGAACTGGCGCGTCGGGCCAAGACAAAATTGAAACCCGGATCGCCCGAATATATTAAATCAGACGACATAATAAATTCGAAAATTTAAGATTATTCTTCCAATGCGCGGTGTTGCAGCGCAATAAGTTTCTGTGCGCCCGTCGCCGCCATATCCATAAGTTCGTTCAGTTGCGCGCGATCAAACGGATGTTGTTCGCCGGTTGATTGCACCTCTACAAATCGACCGGATTCGGCGACAACAAAGTTCGCATCCAATTCGGCATCAGAATCTTCGGCATAATCCAAATCCAACACCAATTCGTTTTTCCACAATCCGGCACTGACCGCGGCAACATGTTCGCCAATTGGGTTTTCGGCCAAATAGTTATTTTGCATCATCCACCGCACGGCCAACGCCATAGCAACAAATCCGCCGGTAATTGCGGCGCATCGCGTACCACCGTCGGCCTGGATCACATCACAGTCGATTGTGATAGTATTTTTGCCCAACACTTCTAAATCAACAACACTGCGCAGTGCGCGCCCAATCAGGCGTGATATTTCGGTTGCGCGTTGGTCGCGACACATTGCATCGTGTGATTTCCGTGTTTCGTTTGCGCGTGGCAACATAGAATATTCTGCGGTGACCCAACCACCGGTTTTACCCTGCATCCGTTTCCACGTTGGTTGTGCGAAATCGACACTTGCCGTGCAAATGACGTGGGTGCCACCAATTTTAATTATGCACGAACCTTCGGCCCATTTATTAACGGCGGTTTCAATTGACACCGGCCGCATTTGATTTGGGTTACGTAAAGACGGACGCAACATTTATAAATTCCCTTGGTTTATGGGATTCAGTATATATGTGAACAATTCGAAAAGCAATTTTTTATTTCAATTTTGATTTTTGCACTTGCGTTAAATTTATAAAATTTGCTAACCTTGGTACAAAAGGAACCTAGGAAAGGAGAAAAATTATGCAGAAATCATTGTTATTGGCGGTAATTGCGACATTGTGCGCGGGTGCGGCGTATGCAGTGCCAAATACGGCGTCGGTTGTGACATCAAAGTCATATGTTGACACGGCTGTTGCCGAGAAACAGGCGAAAATACCGGGCAAGGAAAGTACTAATATTGCGCTAACGTATCCCAGCACAACGGGTGGCACACCGGGGGAACGTACAATATACGATTCGGTTGGTACCAGTACATCCGATACCGGTTTGGTAACGCGTGGCGCGGTGGTCAGTGCATTACAGAACAAGCAAGACACAATTACCGGTGGTACAAGCGGTTCGGTTGCCGTTTATAATAGCAGTGGTGGCATCAGTGGCAATTCCAAGGGCATATATAATTCCACCAATGCGTATTCTGGTCAGACCACCTATTTGACCCAGGCCGATCATGTAAACACGGCGATAAAGAACGGCCTGAACCAGCATTTATCGTGCGCCGGCTGGCCGGACAGCATTCCCGTTGCCGAACGCACAGATGCAAATTGTTGGACATATCGGATGAACACATTGGCCAACGACGCGGTCGTCATGCCCCAGGGGAATTAGTGGGGCGAGTGATAGTGGTTAGTGTTAGTGGTTAGTGGAAAGGATGGTGTACGAACCAAGAGAGAAACGAAATGAAAAAATTATTTTTATTTTTGGGAATGATGGTGGTGATGCCGGCGGTGGCGGCAAGTGTGAATTATTCCGAATTGGAACCGAAATATGGGACAATGTGTTATTATAATTTTGACTCAGAAGAGCCCTATGATACTGGTTGTGGTTCAGATGTCCTGAAGGCTTTAAAGCCCGGTGAATGGTCGGTAATGTTTTTGGACAAGCAGGAAGATACGGTTGACATAATTGGTACATCATGGTGCAGCGATGTGTATAATGACGAGAAACCATATGATCCCGCCAAATATCAATCGAAAATTGCGACCGATTATTCCGGTGGTAAACCATCGGGTCAGTATTGTTATTGCAAAATGGGAACACCCGATGCGTCACAATGGATGTTTTTTTACGGATTTGCAGATACGAAAGAATGCACGAACAACTGTGCCCAGTATTGTGCAGATGCGATGAGTAAAGATGCTGGGGCATACTCTGCGATGTTTGCGACGATCAGTTCGGGCGGCGGGTCCAGTGGGTCCGGCGATGATTTTTCATATTTGTTGGAAATGGAAAATCAAGCGAAAAATTGTTGGCTGAGTCCGAAAGGTGATGTTGAGAGTAATGGTTGCCCGGAAAGTGTCGTCAAACAATTGGACAGCCCCGGTGAATGGGCGGGCACATTGTTCGACAAATCCGGCAATTATACCGTTATCAACGGTATTGCCATGATAATGGGTGAGTTAAAAAACCCCCCATCCGTTGGCGACGTTCCAGATGCCACCACCCAGGCAGAAATTGATACGGAGTATGCGAAGCTTACGCCTAAAAGTAATCCGGGTGGCGAATACTGTTTCTGTAAAACGAATGCGCCGGGTGAATCATCATGGGTATTGGCCGCCACCAAAAAAGATGGTGTTGATTATTTCGACGAATGCACAGAATTCTGCTCTGAACAGATTATGGGGAAATTCCCCGGAGGTGGGGGCACTCCAGCGGACATTGTATTTCCGGCGATGGTTAACACGATGAAATCTGGGTCCGGTGGTGGTGGCGAAACGCCGTCCGTGTCATTTGATTACCTGTATGAAATGTATGGTGGGGGTGGGTATTGTTTGGTTAATCCAAAACTACAGTTTGAAGATTATGGCTGTCCCAATGGTACCGACGAAGTGATAACCCGCCCGGGGCAATGGGCAACTGTATGGGGAAACAAAATAACTGGGGACGAGACCACAATTACCGGAACCGCCGTTGTGTACACTGGTGTCATTCAACCAAAATCATCACCAGAGGTCGGATTTATTCCAGATTCAACGGTGCAAACCGCATTGACCAACACATATAATGCGATTGGTACCGGCACAGACCGAGAGGGCGATTACTGTTTCTGTCGCGCCGACAGTCCGGGTGAATCGCAATGGGTGTTGCTTGCTAGTGGAGATTTTTATTTCAGTGAGTGTACGTCTCAATGTGCCCGCGCTATGAACAAATTTGATCCGGATAGTAGCGATGGTCCTGGCACCATTCTTGGGAATGCGATTATTTCCACTATGTCGGCGCCGGGCGGCGGGGCCGGCGGAATGTCGCCGATTCCAACATCGCGCAACTATGTTGATAATATCCTTGGGGGTTTACAGGATGTGTTTACAAGTTTTGGTAATAATACATTGATGCTCTATGCCACGGCGGACGGACGACTGGATAAACAGTCGATTCAAACAACATTGGGCAACAGCACTTCTAGCACTGCCGTTCCGACGCGTGGCGCGGTGTTGACGGGGCTGAATACAAAACAGGATGCTATTTCGGGAACCGCGAATTACGCCGTGACATATGGCAGCACGGCCGGAACATTTACGTCAACCCCGATATACAGTGCATATGTCAGGCCCAGTACCGCGCTGCTTGACGCCGCCAAGGTCAACAGTGCCGTTATAAACGCCGTGAACAATGAAATGGTTCCGGTGCAAAATGTTGGATATGCGATAAAACAATCGAACTATTTTGTTGATATGGACGGTGGAAACGGAAGGATTTGCTATCGCGGTTTTAATGGCACGGCGTATGCAAACTGGTGTGATTCGAAAACGAATACATGGTTGGGTGATAACAATAACAAAAGTGGCAAATGGGGTGTAAGTTTTTCATGGGGCGATGCAAGTGGTATCAGTGTTTGCAGTGCCGAAATTGGTTCGGCTTATACCGTCGCCACCAGTGCCCAGGCCACAACACTGGACGCGGAATACGCGGCCCAGGCGGGAAATGGCAATTTAACCACCGGTCAAACAATATGTTGGTGTAAATTAGAAAACATTGATAATATGTGGGGAATCGGTTCAACAACAAATTGGGTGTTCTGGGGCAGTGCTGGCTCGGCGTCCGAAACCTGTAGTAATAGTTGTGCGGCTTTTTGCGCTGGTCGGACGGGCAGCAATGGCATTGCAAATAATCCTAGGTTCCGCGCGGCCGTCTTTGGTTCGTATGCACGTTAATCATGGATTGTAATTGTTGGCGTCTGTGCCGGTGCGTTGATAGTTTCGAAGTATTAGATTGGGTTATTTGCTGCGGTCGCAGTCGTACCGTGCCATCTTGGCGTATGCCGATTCGTGTTCAATTCGGGGCATGATGCGTGTGAAATCATATTCTGAAATATCAAGTATCACTTCCGCAACATTTGCCGGTAAATCACGCGTTATCGCAATCATTACATATCGCACAATTTCATACGGTTTCGCGTGTATTGTCGGTGTGGACAATTCTATGTGTGACACCGTAAACGGCCAATGCGGCCACGTCACACATATTTCATAAAACGCGTTCATAAAATCGATGTCTGAATTTTTATACTGCAACGTCGCCGCACGAATTTGTTCCGCATTTTTTGCAAAGAATTTGTGCACAACATTTGCGTACCGGATGTATGCCAAATTTATTCGCGGGCGTATTGTTTGACCGCCGTCTGTACGCGACAATGTTCCAAGTCGCCCCGTTGTTATCTGCATCAGTCGCTGCATATTCACACCAGTCGCCGTGACACAACGGTTCAAAATATTTAACGCATCCGAATCCGCGGTCGGCACCAATTTAAACCAAGACATAAAATCCACCGCCGCACGCCAATATTTTCCGCGCGGTGCCGCACATGCGGAAATCAGTTTTTCCACGTCGTCTGATTTAATCGACGGATTGTTAAATTTATCGTTCACATATCGCCGTCCAACCAATTCAGTACTGTATTCCACCATATCTTGGTCAAATTCCGCAATGTTGTGCGCAATTCTGTCCGGCGAAAAGTCAAAGTATTTTACCAATGGTCCAAGTTCATGAAAAAAATGACGTGGGGAAAATATAAAATTCGAACCACGCGAATTTTCAATCAATGTTATAATACTATCGCCGTTCATACCGCCGGCATACAATGCACACACATATTCGGCAACACAAAGTGGCATCACACATGTTACATGATACATGTACATCAACGTTTCCATCACAGAGGAAGAAACATGTGCATCTTGCAATATTTTCCGCGCGGTGGCGGTGTCAATGGTTTGCATAATTATTTAAAACTGACCCGTGGGGCGGTGCGTTCAGATTCGTCGATTTCAAACATCTTTTCGGGCGTGAATCCAAACATACGCGCGACGATGTTTGATGGGAACTGTTCTATTTGTGTGTTTAATGACATGACCGCGGTATTATAAAACTGACGCGCAGATTGAATTTTCGTTTCGGTATCGGTCAATTCACGTTGCAATTCTAGAAAGTTTTCATTCGCACGCAGGGCGGGATAAGCCTCGCCCAAGGCAAACAGTTTATTCAACGCGCCGGTCAAACCACGTTCCGCCGTTGATTTATCCACAACACCATTCGCCGTCATTGCCGCGTTGCGTGCCGCAACAACCGCGGCCAGTGTATCTTTTTCATGCGCCGCCGCCGCACGCACCGTTTCAACCATGTTAGGTATCAAATCGTACCGACGTTTCAATTGGGTGTCTATGGTTGCCCATGCCTCTCGTATTTGAGTGCGACGCGCCACCAATCCATTATAAACCGCGATAAAATACAAAACTAAAACCGCAATAATTCCGATTGCCGTCCACATAATCTATCCTTTTTGTTATATTTATATTTTACATAAAAAAAGTTAGAAAATCAACCACCCCAACAAAAAATCCCGCAGATGCGGGATTTTTTATTTTTTCCAAAACGCAAAACCAGAACGTCTTTCTTTGTGTTCTTCACGTTCTTTGCGTTCTTCGCGTGCGCGACGGCGCTCTGCACGGCGTTCGTGGAATCGTTTCGCAGATTCTTCATCACGCTGAATTAGTTTTAACGTTGTCACAGACAATTTTCCGTTGCGTGGTTCTTCATCGAATTCGACAATATCACCTTCGTTCAGAAAACGTATGTCAGCATCCTTTAACGAACTGGAATGAACAAATACATCATCCATGTTTCCATCATCATTCGGCGTATCCGGTGCAATAAATCCATAGCACTTTTTGCCGTTGTACCATCTTACTTTACCTTGGCGCATCTTTTTTCCTTTACTACCTTTTGTTGATGATTCAATCGTATCTGATTAAATCTGATTCGATTCTGTCATAATAAAAAACTAAAATCAAGAAAATAACACTTCGACAAAAAGGACGATTGTCCGTGCACACCTAGTGTTTGCGATTGTAATAACGATATACTTCTTTCATAACAAAGTTAAACAGGCGCGCACCCAACCCGTCCCCGGAGACCTTGGCACCGGCACGGGTGTACGGCATCGCAGAAACCAATATGAAACGCGCCATATAACGGAATATCGCAATTTCTTGGGTTAAATCAAGTTTCGACGATGAATGCGTGATATGAAAAATCTCGTTCTGGACGGCGGTATCAAGTTTGGTCAATATCGTTTCAACAACGTTGTGCGGATAATACATCTTGCAATCACGCGGGAAACCTTCGAATAACGAAACGTCGCCACCGCGACTGTACAGAATATTCCATCCAACGCGATCCAACAAATCGTCCAAGCAACGACAAATCATTTTATTATACTGTTCGATGCCATTTTTGTGGTTTGCTTCGGCGGCATCAGTCTCGATTTTCGCATCGGTTACACCGTGGGCTTCACGCAGGTTTGCATAAAAATCATGTGTGCGACGTTCAAATTCAAAGAATGTTCGAACCTGGCATATAATTTCCATCGGAATCGGTGTAGCGGGTGTACCAATATTCACAATAACCTTAGAGTCCCGATAGTTGCGCGGATTGTCAATATCGTAGAACTTATCACGCACAGATATTATGCGTTCCGGCATTATCTCGCGCAGGCGTTCGATGAATGCGCGTGCCTGGGGTATTAAATCAAACAGGCACTTTACGCGCCATACGTCGTTCAAATATAAATATGGTTTCTTTACACCGTCCAATTCGCGAACCAATTTTACAACCAAACTATCTTCACTTTGACCGATTATGGATAAAACCTCCTCGGCCGCGTTTGTGACATATTTTTCGGCGAATCTTTTTCGAATCTTGTTTTCTATTCCGGAAATATTTGGTGCAACACGTGCAACCGCGGCAACAACATCGTTCACAAAAAATTGGTAATACTTGCCCGTGATTTTATCCAACGCACGTTCTACATTTTTTTGCGCGCCAACAATTACGGTCACAATAGACGAAACAGACAGGTCAATTTTATGCGACGCACCGGACGTAAAGAACTGGTTTCGCATTGGGTCTGCATCCAAACGGTGGTTTACCAAATATGCGGACAGCGGATTTATATCTGCAATCTTTATCGGGTGATTCACAGATGTATCGGTAATTGGATCATACTCTGTGACCGCGGTTTTTGGTGCACCAAAACATTTGCCCAGTATGTGAAAAACATCACGATAACAATCCATACCATCGCGATACAATTGCGACAGATACCGTGCCGCATCATCATTTATGCGCCCTGCTTCATGCGCCGCCGCAATCGCGGCAAGGTTGTGCCGATCGCGGTCCGCGGTCAAAAGGTTCACATCTGGTTTCATTTTTACTTCATAATCGGGAACAATATGACATCGCGCGCGGTCGGTTGGTCAAAGACAATCATTGCCAAACGGTCGATTCCCATACCCACACCGGAAATCGGTGGGAAACCATGTTCCATCGCACGAACAAAGTCGTTGTCGGGATTGAAAGCCTCCTCTTCGCCACCGGCGATACTTTTCGCCTGGTCTTCAAATGCCTGGGCCTGTTGAATCGGGTTCACCAATTCGGAATAACCCTTGCACATTTCGCCACCAGCCACAAGAAGTTGATACATATCCAACCGACGAACGTCATCATTATTGCGCCGTGCCAATGGTACCATATATGTCGGATAATTGTATAGGAATGTAGGTTGGACAATGTTTCCACGTATTTTACGCTTATACACGTAATCCACCAATGTCGCAAGCGACTTCAAATCTTCCAATTCAGACATCGGGAACATGCCCATATCCACCAATTTTTGGCGCAATACGTCAACATCTTCAAAATCCAAAATATTGCACCCGAACAGTTCGTTCATTTTTGCGGTGTAATCCATCATTTCGTATTTCGAAAAGTCCAACTTGGTTCCTTGGAATTCGATTTGCAATGTGCCACGCGCACGCATAATTAAATCTTGGACCAAGTTCCATGTGAATTCGATATTCCGTTTGTAATCCCAATATGCCGCGTACCATTCAATCATAGTAAATTCTTGCAGGTGCATTGCATCCATACCTTCGTTACGGAAATCTTTGGCAACTTCATATACGCGGTCAAATCCCGCACCAATTGCCATCTTTAAGAATAATTCCGGCGAAATGCGCAATTGAAAATCCGCATTCAGTGCATTGTGATGTGTCGTAAACGGACGCGCCGCCGCACCCGATGCAATATTTTGCATAATCGGGGTTTCGATTTCCAAAAATCCGTGTTCATTCATAAAGTCGCGCAAATGTTGCGTCATCTTAAACCGCCCAAGCAAAGCATTTCGCGATTCCGGATTTGAAATAATATCTAAATACCGTTGACGATAACGCGTTTCCATATCGGTCAGGCCGTGAAACTTTTCCGGCAATGGGCGCAGGGCCTTGGCCAAGATTTCATATGCACTTACCCGCACGGTCAATTCACCCGCCGTCGTATGATACAATTCGCCAGTAATGCCGATAAAATCGCCCATATCGACGTTGGCCTTCATAAATTTATAGTTTTCTTCGCCCAATTCTTCGCGCGACATAGAAAATTGAATTTCGCCATTTATGTCATAAATGCGCCCGAACATCAGTTTGCCCAACCAACGCAATGCCGTAACACGACCGCAAAGTTTTACCGGTGTGCCGTCCGCCAATTCGCGCGATTCTGCGATTGTATGTGTGCGATCAAATTTGTCTTTCCATACAACGCCATCACGGGCGCGGATGTTTTCCGCCTTTTGCAGACGGGCGGTCAATTCATTTGTGGACATTGTATTGTTTTCAGACATAATTATTTTCCTTTTTGTTAAAAAACGGGGCACCACAAAGGTGCGCCCGCAAATTACCTTGTGGTCGCACCGCTATGACAAAGATTTTTTTATACTTTTAATCATATTTTAAACCTGTGCGCCACCATTATGAATGTTTTTATACCAAATGTCAAAAAAATTATTCCGGTACCGTGATTGTGTCATCATAAATGGAATATACGATTCCGTCCTTGGACACTTTCAGGCTGTGAACATTACCGGCGTGCATTGGAACATCCGCGGTTGTTACGTTGCCAAAATAATCCGCAATCCCGTCCAAATCGACATCAACATGTAACGCAGGGGACGTCTTTTTTGTTGCGCGCAGGTAAACAACGTTTTCACCAATATGCAGTATGCGACCGCACTGTGCCGTCTCCCACATACCGACCGGCGCGTACAGGCCCGATGCGCATGCAACAATTCCTTGGGTCATTGTTTCGTTAAAGGTATATGTCCCACCCACGCAATATGAATTTTCTGGACATACAACACAACCGTCCGTATTCACCGGCAAATAATATCCGGGATTACATGTATATGTACTGCGTTCATATATTGCGACATATTTTGGCGATATATTATCGGCACAGGCACTATTCACAACCCCGGTTATGTAATTTGGTAAACCTTGGACATTATTTTCACTTGATAATATTGCGCGATGCGGGGGCGGGTTTAGTATATGTTGTTTTTTACCCGCCCCCGGCTCGCACTTCGTGGGTGTGCCACTCGTGCTTGCCGGCCCCGCCGCAAGGGCGGGGCAAATTTATGTAATAATTTCTTTTATCCCATACATTTTCTTTTTCACCTTTCACTAACCACTTACACTAACATTAACCACTAAAATGAAACCACCGAATTGCTTCAAGTGGTTGGAGGTTCAAGACAATTTGAATCGAAATTGTGTGCTTATTTTGTTGGGCACATTGTGCCCACATTATTCACAACCCTCCAACCCAAAAATGGTTGGAGTTTTTTACGTCACCAGGGACGCGATTCAAACGGGCCTTGACACCCCATCGACGGAATTCCCGCCGACGTTTCGATTGCATTACAATCGCAAAATTGAAACAAGCACTTTTTTCATAAAATCATTTGACTTTATCAAATTTGGGCAATTATAATGTCGCCACAAAGGTTTTTTGCTATGCCGATACGAATTTCGATTGATTTAGATAATACTGTTTTCAATGTGGCCGAAAAATATCGTGACATTGTGTTGCACTATGACGGCACGTATACGGCGCCGATATGTTATGACGTATATAAAAATGGATATTCACGGGCGGCGGCGGATGCATTGCTTCGCATGTTCAATTCAGATGCGGTGTATCAAACGCGCGTCTTTGATGAACGTATTCCAAATATACTGAATTTGTTGTATAAAAATCCGCAATACGAATTGTTCTATATAACCGAGCGTGGGCCGGAAAAACATATTCCAACGCTTGGGCAATTGCATCGGGCCGGAATAATTTGCGAAGATTCACACCTTGTGCATCGAATTCCAAAGGTAGATGCGTTGCGCGAGTATAATATTGCACTGTGCTTTGATGACGCGCCACATGTTGTGTCGGATTGTATTGAAAATAATATCGGCGTTGTTATGATTTCAAACGAACACATGGCGTATAATCATCACCTGCGCACACGGGTGGAAAATTACCCGGATTTAATGACGGCAATTATGCAACGCGGTTTGGTAAAATAACAAAAGGCTTTACAGATGTATAGAAAAATAAGACCAAAATATTTTGATGAAGTAAAAAACAAATGGATTTTGGAAATCGAAATGCCAAATAATTATATTCAGGTGGTAGAGTTTGAAAATAAACAGTCGTTGGCGAATTATCGCAAAATGCTGCGTGAATTTAAACGTTTTACAAATGCAAAACAAAAAATGGATGCGCGTTCGCATTAAAACCGTTGCTGCATATGGAATTCCAGGGCCATTTTGTCGAATCCACGATTCTTGATGTTTGAATCGCGTCGTGTATAGCCGAATGTCAACGTCGGAACAAACCCCCATATATCAAATTTATTGTTGGACAGTGATACCGAATAACGTTGCGTAAAATCATGTTCTGTGATTCGCGCATAATTGTTATTTATAACCGTCCAACGCGCGCCGTCATATTGAGTCCACGACAAAGACGGTTCGATATATATATGAAATCCCAATGGTAATTCGGCACCGAACCCAAGTGCAATTGTATATCGCCAATTTTTATAGATGTCATTCTTGGCATATTCGCGCGCGATGCCGTTGCGCAAAATTAAATACTTTGACGCATCAAAAGAATACGAAATGCGCGAATTCGCGGAATAAGTTTGGCCGTTCATATATTCGGCGAAATCGTCATACAAATTGTTGGTCATTACCAATGATAACCCCGCACCCCAACGGCGCGAAATGTCATAGTTCGTGTCTATCTTGCCACCATATGATAAATTATATCCGTCCCAACCATAAAACCGCCGCGAAAATATTCCCGCAACCCATATATCACCATTATCCCAAACGTACCGCGGCCCGGTTGACCCACCAAGGTACAGGTCATCATAGTCATGCTTGCTGTATATGTTCGAATACAGGTTTGCGTCACTTTTCCAACGCCAATGTTCGCCAAATTTAAATTCGTAATTTCCGCCCAACGTCATATCGTATCCAACCGCAGATATCGGTTCTGGTAATTGGCGACAAAATGTACCAAATGCAGTGGTTATACATTCTTCGCCACCGGCAACCTGGTTTATATTATTATCGGGCGCGGCGCCAAAGTTAAACCACACATTCCAATTCTTGTTTTGGCGAATGACATACCGGTCATAGAACATCTTTTTCTTGACCGCATCGGGAATATCATCGCCCGCCATGGCAAGACGTAATTGGTAATCTGCACGATACCATTTTTTCGCGCGCATATAGCACAACGCAAGTTCATATCGAACCTTTACCAAATCGGGTTGATCATCCAAAATTCGGCGATAGATTTTTATTGCAGTATCTAAATCGCCACGACGCGACGCAATTTGCGCAATTAGGTACCAACGCTCGATTTCCACCGGCAAAGAATCCGTTTCTGGCATCATTGTCAGTATTTGTGTCGCGTGTTCATAATCGCCACGGTCAACCAACCGGCCGGCCAATTTAACCGCATCGACCGCGGACATTGTGATTTCGGTTGTGCCATCTGCATTTTTTACAACATCGGATTCAGCCCATGTGCTAAACATGGGCTGAATACATACTGCCAAAATCAGTAATATACGTTTCACAACGAACGAATTTAATCCCTGGTCCCACCAAACGCACCATAAATTCCAACCTCGCGATGTTGTTCATTGGTTTCCCCAGATGGAACATAGTGCTGTTCTTCACTGAAATGGAACAAGGCGCCAGTTTCGGTCGGTGTACCATCCGCCCCGTAATAATCTACACTTGCGCTGCCGCGATAGTCAATTGTACTATCTTCGGCATTTGTTTGTTTAAACACTTGGTCGGATACCTGCCATTCTTCTGACTCAAATGCGATTTCTTCCGGAGCAGAAACAAAACTATAATTCTCATCGATTTCACCACTGTCCGGATCAGTAAATTCATTTGCGCCACTGAATGTGAATGTCAAATCAGATGCATGTTCACCACTAAAATCACCACTGACCGTGACGTTGTACCATTTTTCGCCGGCTCCATTTTGCAGGTTATTCATGGTCAATGTTGATGTTCCGGTTGAGGCATCAAATGCCAAAGTTGCATTTTCGTTGGTGACCAACATACCATCACCGTCTTTATTACCATTTACGTCTTTGGTGCTCCACTGAACACCCGCGACCGCCGTTCCAGTATAGGTTGCATTGGTTGTGCCAGGTTCAACATTGCGAGTACCATAGCCACCGCCGTATGGAGCGTAAGTATGGGTTTCTTTTATTGTACCATCGGCTTGTTGATGCAAATCTTTCAAATCCACGTATCCAAAATCAGAATATTTCAGTCCCAAATCTTTGCCAATACCGTGTATCGTGGCGGTCAGCGACAATTCCATGACATTCTGTCCAAAAACGACACTATCAGTTGCGTCATCAGACAATCCAGAAAATGCCGCATTTATCATTTCAATATATTGTGCACGCGCACATTCAATATTATCATCATTATCATGATCGTGCTGACCGGCCAATAAATCGTCAAATTCGTCATTTAACGCTTGAATCATAGCGGCCTTTTTGGCGCCATTGGTTAAATGTTCATTATCGTTATCATTGCGTAATATCAGGTTGACGATATCATCCTTTCCAGTGATTCCATTAAACCATTCAAATGCCGCAAGTTGTTCGCTGCTAAAATCTCCTGATGTTGGCAATTGTCCAAGTGCAAATTTATAACTATATAATTTTTTGGCGAATTCGTTGCCATTTTCGTTTGTTGTTTTTGTAAACCAACCATAATCGTTCGGATTCGCGCCTTCAAAAAGTGCGATCTGTTGAATAGTGCCACCTTCGTCAATATTGAATTTGAAATACGCGTTGGCATCACCGGCATCTTGTAATCTAATTTGGTCCATGTATTCTTTGGTAAACCCGAAATGTTCGCGTTCAAACGCATCCAATGTTTCACGTACATTGTCGCGGTCAATATCCAACCCATAGAATATTCCAAACAAATCATTAGATGTAGAAACAGCGCTCTGGGTATAAAGTGTTAAAGCCTCGGCCACAGCATTGCGATATGTCCGTATGTATTGTCTAAGCGCATCATCCGAAGTAGATTTTGCACGCGCCATATCATAAATAACCTGTTTCATTTGGGCGATTTTGGCATCTGCCGCCGCGAAAACCGGATCAACAGCGCGCGATGTACGGTTTGATGCCGCACGAGTTTCCGGATTTGAAAATCCACGCGTTCCACCACCAAGGTAAGTCTCAACATACTCGGTTATGCTGTCGCGAACCTGATCTTCTGTTACACCATCAAAAGTAATTGCAGATGAAGCCATACCCGTAATATTTTGGTTGTTTGTGTTTACTGTTTCGCCCGATTCAGATGCAAACGTTTGCACCAAAACCGCCGGACGACCCTCACCAATATTAACCTGTTGACTATGGCCACCGTGGAAACTACCGCCGGAACCGCCGCTGCATGCGGCCAACGCAAAAATAGACGTTAGAATAAATGCTTTTTTCATTTTTTCTCCTTTTGTTTGTATATTGGGATTGTAACAAATATAGAAATTTATGT
>JAGCET010000049.1 GCA_017650505.1 Alphaproteobacteria bacterium | reverse complement strand
GGAATACATACTAACGACAGTCCATTATAAATGTCGTTGTTTTTGTATGCCAATGAAAAACTGCCGTTGCCACCGATTAAAATCATCGCGTCCAGTTTTAATGCCGCAAGTGATGTTTTTAACATACGATTGAATTGTTGCATGTGTCCGGTTTCTGCGGCGGTTTCGAAATTCATCATGTGTGCGTGGCCATTGTGCAGAAAACTGCCCGCAAGGCGCGCGGCCTCTGGCGGGATTGTATCGGGTGTCATTTTTATAATATTTGTTGGACAACAACACAATCCATCGGTGCCATCAACAATACCAAAAACCGACCATCCGCGCGCGGTTGCACCCGTGATTATGCGGTTTATCACACTGTTCAGACCGCTGCAATCGCCGCCGGTTGTCATAATTCCAATCTTTTTCATATTTTTCCCCTATTTTCTGGCATAATTATATCATAAATAAATTGACAAAGAAACATTTTTTATGCTATTTTGTCTATCGATAGAAATAGTACACCAGGAGATGATGCTATGACAAATACAAATAACACAAATATGGGCAAAACAAAACGGTCCACAGATAACCTTATTGAAGATGCTATTGCACGCCAGGATAATTGGTTGACGCGTCGTCGCAACTTTACGCGCAGGTTTTTGAAATCGCGTCAAAAGACAGAGGAAAATGTTGCAACGCCGATAAAGGCTGAACAGCATGTGGTTGTGTCGCAGACCGAACGCAAGGGTTCGGTGTTGCGTGAATATTGGTTCCCAATTTTGTGCGCGATGTTGGTATTGTTTGTTGCAATTTGGGTTATGTTCGTTCGGACGTTTACCCCCGCAAGTGTTGTTATGTTGGCGAATGATGCGCGGCCTGTACCTGTTCAAACTGTACCGCGTGGCACGGTTAAGGTAAATCCGGAACCGATGGATATTCCGACATTTGATGTTGTGCGAATAAAGCAAGATGGGAAAATTGTTGTCGCCGGTCGTTGGTTGCCGAATAAAAATATTTCTATAAAATTGAATGACAAAATTGTCGCAACAGAACGCACCAATGAAAATGGTGAATTTGTTTATGTGCCGACATTGGGGTTAAAGCCGGGAAATTATGTTATGTCATTGGTTGGAAATTCGCCAAAAATGAAATCCGAAGATAAGGTGTTTTTATATGTGTCAGATGCAGACTATCGTAATTCTGTGTCATTGTTGATGACCCGTGACGGCAGTCGCGTTTTACAATCGCCATCTATATTAAAAGATGGTGATTTGGTTGTGTCCAAAATAGACTATCTTGATACTGGACGACTGGTTGTGACCGGTGACGCATTGCCGCGGTTGCGCATATCGTTGTCATTGGATGATAAATACCTTGGGTTTGCACGGGTGTCGGATTACAAACATTTTGGCGTTGGTGCAGATGTCGGTAAATTAACACCGGGACGCGAATATAACCTGACCGTGCGGTTGCATGATGGTGATGGGCAAACCGTTGCAACGGTGAATCATAATTTTGTTATGCCGTACATGACCGGCGATAATGATACATTCTATACGGTGCGTCATGGGGATTGTTTGTGGGTGATTGCGCGGAATTTTTTGCGTCGTGGTATATTGTTTAGCATCATCGCCGAACGCAATAATATTGAAAATCCAGACTTGATTTTTCCACGGCAATTATTACAGATCCCGACAAAACGATAAAAGGTTGAAGAAATTAGGAAAAATAACAATGACTACTAAATTAAATGAAGATTATAACGTGTATTATAAGAAGGGTGGTATCGTGTATGATTTGCCGACGGGTGCCAGGGAATTTATAAAAAAATCCAAACGTAATCACATTCGGTTTAATGGGATGGGCGGGAATCTGGCACGGTTGTATATTGATGAAATTTCCCGATAGTGCGATTTTTATTCTGGACAATGTGCACTTGTTGATATAGAATTGGTCTGTATTTCGCGGGCGTGGTATAATGGCAGCACGAAAGCTTCCCAAGCTTTAGACGAGGGTTCGATTCCCTTCGCCCGCACCAAAAATTCAACCGGCAAAATGCCGGTTTAATTTTTGAATTGTGGCGACGGAAGAGAACCCGGCAAAGAAGGTTCGGAGCGGTTAGTTGGCAAGAACAAGCAAAGCGCAGTTCGCGCCTTACGACGCGAAAGGGGCCCACGAACAACGTGAGTGGGAATTTACATTCCCTTCGCCCGCACCATCCGCCTTCGCTTGGTGCTGCGGCGCGATTGTCGCGCAGAGGGGTGAATTTTTGGGGGCTATTTATTCTGGATTTTTTACCTTCATATTTTTTATTTGATTTTTTCTGTATATAGGCGTATACCGTATGTCATATAAATATTAGGAGAAAATTATGGCAAATGAAAATACTAATCCGTTGGTTGCGGCCCAGGCGCGGGTGAAATCTGCGTGTGATAAATTGGGATTGGGGCCGGACGTGTATGAAATCCTTAAAAATCCGGCGCGCATAGTCGAGGTGCAAATACCGGTCCGGATGGACGATGGTTCGGTTCGGACCTTTACCGGTTTCCGGGCCCAACATAATACGGCATTGGGGCCATCAAAGGGCGGAATTCGGTTTCATCCGATGGTGTCCCGGGACGAGGTTTCGGCCCTATCTATTTGGATGACGTTCAAATGCGCGGTGACCGGCCTGCCCTATGGCGGTGGCAAGGGCGGCATTATCGTTGATCCCAAAGAATTGTCGAACAGCGAATTGGAACGCCTGAGCCGTGGTTATGTTGATGCGATTTATCCGATTTTGGGTGAAAAATCTGACGTTCCGGCGCCAGACGTGAATACGAACGGTCAAATTATGTCGTGGATGATTGACGAGTATATTAAATTGTCGGGCGATAATTCGTTTGGTACATTTACCGGCAAACCGGTGGAGTTAAATGGTTCATTGGGTCGTACGGCGGCGACCGGATTGGGAATTTCTATTACGATTGCGTCTGCATTGAAAACGATGGGCAAAGATATAAATGGTGCGAAAATCGCAATCCAGGGTTTTGGCAACGTGGGCAGCTTTACCGCCAAATGTTCGCGTGATATGGGGGCGAAAATTGTCGCAATTGCCGAATGGAACACGATTTTGTTCAATGAAGAAGGACTTGATATAGACGCGCTGTTTGAATACAAGGCAAAGAACGCGGGCAGTATCAGGGACTTTCCGGGCGCATCCGTGATTTCGGCGGATGAGTTTTGGGGATTGGACGTTGATGTCTTGTCGCCATGCGCGATGGAAAACACGATAAATAAAGATACTGCGCCGTTGATTAAAACGAAACTGGTTGTCGAAGGGGCAAACGGCCCAACAACATTGGACGGAGAAGAGATTTTATTGAAAAACGGTGTTATGGTTGTGCCGGACATCTTGGCCAATGCGGGTGGTGTGACGGTATCGTACTTTGAATGGGTGCAAAATCGGTACGGATACTATTGGTCGGAAAGTGAAGTCGCGGATAAAGAACGCACGGCAATGACAGTGGCATTTGATGCAATTTATAAAATCAAATGTGAATATAATGTCAGTATGCGCGCGGCCGCGTATATGTATTCCATAAAACGCGTGGCGAATGCGATGAAACTGCGCGGGTGGTGTTAGTTAGTGAAAACGTCATAAAAAACCGGTCAAATTATGACCGGTTTATTTGTGTTTATCATGATTTAGGTACTATCGCTGGATTAAAAAAAGAACAACGTCCTTGAGAGCATGTAACGCTGGCGCCGGATGGTATATCATCGGTACAGCAATCTGAATCCGACGAGCAAATTTCGCCCTGGGGTATACAGACATATTTACCGAATACTGGTGTGCGGAAATTACTGCCGTTGGATAGCTGTATTGCGCAGCGTGATGCACAATCATGCGTGCATGTTTGTCCGCTTTTCAGTGGCAAGTACACCCACTTCCAGACCGCGGGTTCACCATCAACATTATCCATGCGGCACCAACATTTGTCACCAGCCACACCATAAGGTGCAACATTTGTTGGTGTCCATGCATTATATTGTGCTTCTAATGTTGCATTTGTTGCACTGTCCGCCACAGTGCCAAATCCTCCGCCATCAATATCACTACACCATGATTTACCAAATACATTGCCATATGTAAAATAAACCTGCCATTCGCTGCGGGATAATTCCGTTACACCACAAGCAAGACCATCAGCAATGTTATCTTCAAAATCATAGGCGCAAGTCCCCCCTCCGTCTGTATTTGTGTTCAATGCCACCCGATACATTGCCAATAGGGTCGGATCCGACAGTTTCCACAATGTGCCATTGACACTTGGTTGCAGTGTAGATGCATCAACCTGGATCAATTCGCTGTTCACCGCGTCCACAATCGCACTGTTCACCGTGCCCGCCGTAATAAGTGCACGCGAGAAATTCGTATTTCCACCGTATACTGGTTTTTCATCCAATTGGCCGGGGGTATTTGTGTACACAACAACGTAATCTTCGGTACCATTGTTTATAGCGGATGCGTCTTGTTTGCCATTAATCGCCGTTTGTATTACCCCGCGTTCCACGGCGGCATCGCTTGACGTGTCGGCATATAAACCATTAGTCACCGTACCCAATGTGTTTACAATGTCGCGTGGTGTACCGATTTGATGCGCGCTGTCCAAACTTGTTGAGTACATTAACATCTTGGTCCCACCAAGGTTGGCCAATTTATTCAATTTATGCGACAGCCCGTCATCAACGTATGTCTGGGACGTTGGTGTTGATACTGCTAAATTATCACGCCATACACCTTCAAGGTTCAACCAGAATTTACCCGCGCTGGCACATGTATCGCCGGCATTCGCAAACGGTATTGTCAACGTAGAACCCGGTGCCAATGTCCCCGAATTATATACATCACCCGATATAAAATTGGTATCTGTCCCCGTGACATGCCACCCAAGGAATGTATAATCACCATCGCTCGGGGTGCCACAGGTATCACGTATGTCTATGGTAAAACTTGTACCGGTTTTTATAATTTGGCTGTCGGGATTTCTCACCCCATGACCACATTTATAACCTATCTCACAACTCGCATACGCACTTGTTGTAAACACCGCACACAACACACCAAGTAATAAATATTTTCTCATGCTTTTCCCCTTTCAACTAATTACTAACACTATCACCAAACACTCGCGGTGGCGACAGCGCAAGCGCCCCCTTAGTTCCCATGTGGCAGGTACGCCGTCGACGGACTTAATGTATTTATCTGCCACAGGTTGCAATTCGTTGAATCCCCACCAACCGCCGGATCCGCACATGTTAAATGCGCATTGTATCCATTTACAATACCGGTGTTCACATGGCCGGCTTCGATAAGTGCGGCCTGTTGTGCAGAATTATAGGCGTTGCCCGAATTATATACCGGCTTGCCCGTGGTGTTCAGGCCACTGGCCGCGTATGTCGCAACGTTCCCATTCGTACCGGTAATATTATCCTGTTTCCGATTCAATGCAGCGTTTATCGCACCACGTGTCACCAAATGGTCATCATCCCCCAACTCCGTTTCAATTGCACGTGCGTTTGGTGTACCACCAAGTTCGGTCGGATATGTCACGACTATATTCGTGGTATCCTTTCTGCCGATATCGTTCTGTTTGGTGGCAAGTCCGGAATCTACATACGCCTTGCTGGTCACGACGTTTTCCCCCGCCGCATAGACCCCGAATGACGCCAAACCCGCAATCGCCGCGAACAGTATTGTTTCCCTCATCTGTTTTCCTCCTTATCCTTTTCATTGATTCCCAAGATTTCCAATACGTTAAACTGAAACCGATCCGTTTCGTTTTTTAGTCTAACAAAATTCAACGATTCGGATCAAGGGTATTTTTATCATTTACAAAATACTTGACTTTGCGACATTTGTGGAACATAATGTGCACGCAAATCCCAAAGATTGCCATTTAGATAATCCCGGTATGCGGTATGCATGCGGTACATCATCCGTTGAGTTTCAACCTTGGTGGTGGTTTTCTTTGTGGATAAAACAGTTTTCCCCTGTCGCTATAAGGCTTTGGGGGACAAGTCAAAAAGGAGTAAAATATGGCAACTGTTATTCGTTTGGCGCGCTATGGTGCGAAAAAGCGTCCGTATTATCATATCGTTGTGACGGATTCCCGAAATGCACGGAATTCGGGCAATGTGTTATGTGTTGTCGGTAAATATGACCCGATGTTGGCCCGTGATAATGAAAAGCGCGTTGTATTAAAGATTGATGAAATCAAGGCTTGGTTGGCGCGGGGTGCAAAACCGTCCGATCGTGTGTATCGTTTCCTTGCCAATGCGGGTTTGGTTGCGGCGCGTGTTGTACCAAATCAGCCGAAAAAGAGCCAGAAGTCTGAAAAGACAATGCAAAAAATCAAAGATAAAGAAGCCAAATTGGCCAAGATAGCCGAAGAAAAAGCCGCCGCAGAAGCAGCCGCCAAGGCCGCAGCCGAGGCACCGGTAAGTGAAGAAGCGTCGGCCACAGAGGCAACCGAAGCCGCCGCAGAATAATCTTTGGTGTTGTTATGTCAGATATATCAATGCACTATGAGGTGCCGCCATATCCGTACAAATTATGCCAAAAGGCCTTGGGGGCCGTGTTTGATTCTGTGGAATTTTATAACAAAAGATTGGCACGAAATTTACGCGACAGTTATTTCGGTAATTTGAAAACAATGCTGAAATACGCCGACGAAAATGGTATTGACGAATTGTCGTATATCTTGGACATTCGTGGTATGTTGATAAACAGCAGGGTTGCACATGAGTACAGATAATCGTATATTGGTCGGAAAAATCGTTGCACCTCAAGGGATTCGGGGCGAAGTGCGTGTGCAGACCTTTACCGAACGGCCGTCGGATTTTCAAAAATTGGCGGTGTTTGGTGATGCGGTTGTAGGGGGGACGTTGCACTTTGTGCGTGTTGTGCCGAATTCCAGTGTCGTGATAGTGCGCATTGATGGAATCGCAGACAGAAATGCGGCAGAGAACCTGCGTGGGGTCGAACTGTTCGTAAAACGCGACAGTTTGCCCGCACCGCGCGATGGCGAATATTACCAGGCAGACCTGGTTGGTATGACCGTTATGCGCGATGGGGTGAAATTGGGGCGTGTTGAATGTTTTCAAAACTTTGGTGCCGGCGACATTATGGAACTGGATACCGGCGAAATGGTTGCTTTTCGGGGGGCGAGTGTAGATTTTAACCAAAAAATAATTTTTGTAAACTAAGGAGAAAAATATGGCTACTAATTCAATTTACAATGATAGATTTGCTTACAATATTGCGAAGGCAGAAACAGGCTGTGATAGTGTTATTCCAAAGACTGCATGCCCGGCATTAACGGTTGAACGTAGATCATTGCGTGACGGCGTTCCGCATCCTTTGTTCGCCTTGTCTGCATGTCTGCAATGCCGCCGGCAACTTGGGCAACAAAAATAAAAGTAATGGTGGCAAAAATGCGTGAATTTTGTGTATATTCAAGTGATGAAAATGTAAATTTTGCCGAAACGAAAAGTGTCTATGGTTATGCAACCAGCGTGTTTCGTAAGGAATGTGCAATCGGTAAAGCCAAATGCGCAGTGGCAAAACACTTGATTGATCAAGGCGCCACAATGCAAACGCCACGATTGCCCGTTGTTGGACAATACTATGTGTTCAATTTCCCGACAGATGTGGATATTGACACAATTCGTCGAAGCATTATTGCAATTCCAGAAATCTGCAAAAAATGCCAACAACAACGATAAATAAAGGATTAAAAATGTATGACTCTATTAAATTACAACTTACATCAACAATGTGTCCAAAGGGTATGAACCGCGATGATTGCCCGGTACGTTCTTATGTTGATGATTCAAATATATTTTACATGACAACGAATGAATGTGTGATAAAACCTAAGGTTCCTTATCTGGAGGCCCGTGAAGAATACATTGCTGCGTTGGATACAATTGCTAAATTGTGCGCAGATTGTCAGAACCAAAAATAATATGCACTTTAATATACTGACCGTTTTTCCGGAAATGTTCCCTGGCACGCTTGGCGCCGGGGTCGTTGGACGCGCGTTGGCGAATGGAATATGGTCGTATAAAACGGTGAATATTCGCGACTTTGCAATAAATGAGTATGGCAGTGTCGATGATGCGCAATTTGGTGGTGGTGTGGGCATGGTTATGCGGCCGGATGTTTTGGGTGACGCGTTGGATTCTATTGAAAATCCGGGGCAGATTATATACTTTTCACCCCGCGGGCCACGGCTGAATCAAAAAATGGTGCGTGAATTCAGCAAAGATGCGAAAAATCGGGTGTTTACCCTGCTCTGTGGTCGGTACGAAGGAATTGACCAACGTGTAATTGACACGTACAATATTATGGAATTATCTATTGGCGATTATATTCTGTCGGGGGGCGAAGTTGCCGCGCAAGTTTTTGTTGACAGTTGCGTTCGCGTGATGGATAATGTGCTTGGTGGTGGTGCAGAGGCTACGACCGAAGAAAGTTTTGAAATCGGGGGGCTTGAATGGCCGTTATATACCCGCCCGTCAGTATGGCGTGGACAAAATGTCCCAGAAGTCCTGCTGTCCGGTCACCGCGGCAATATAGAACGGTGGCGGAAACAACAATCGGACATCATAACAAAAGAAAGACGTCCGGATTTAATAAAGGAAAATGAAAATGAACATAGTTAAAAAAATCGAACAACAAAATGTTGAAAAAATGCGCGCGGGGAAAACTATCCCGAATTTCAAGGCGGGCGATACTCTGCGTGTGCATGTGAAAATCAAAGATGGCGACAAATTCCGTATTCAATTGTTTGAAGGTGTCGTTATCGCACGTGACGGTGGTGCGGGTAATACTGCATCGTTCACTGTCCGCCGCGAATCTTATGGTGTTGGTGTGGAGCGCAAGTTCCCATTGTACAGCCCGGCGATTGAAAAAATCGAAAAGGTTCGCATTGGTCGTGTTCGTCGTGCAAAATTGTTCTTTTTGCGTAAATTGTCCGGTAAAAAGGCGCGTATTGTCGAAGACCTTGCCGCAACAAGTGCAGAGAAAGGTACGAAATAATTATCGCGTATGTCGATTTATAAATCCCGCCAACGGCGGGATTTTTCGTTTTGATTATGTTTTTTATAGTCGTGGTCCCAGGATACGAGATGATATACGTGTTCCTAACAAATGGCGCAATCTGCTGGCAACTTCCCTGTATTCTTCTTGCGCGGCAATAAGTTCAGCGTTTTTTAGGGGACAAACCTGGTTGCTTGAATAATATTCACAACCAGAAGAATTTTGATGATCAGAAAGTTCTGGATTTGTTTTGGATATTTCTCGTAACTTTCTTTTGCATATCAGATAACGGATTATCATATCAATTCACCTTTTGTTATTGTTTTATATAACTGTATTATACCACGTTTTTATTTTCCACGAAAATATAACAATGGTTTAAATTCGTGGATGGCGCGAAGTGTGTTTTCGTATTTTTCTTTTGCATCTTTTGCGGCCTGGGTGGCATTGATATATTTTTGATATACCGTAACAAAATCGTGGTTTGCATTGCAAAAATTGCAATCTTTTGATTGGCACATAGACCATGGGCTAAAAGATGGGCAATACTGTTCTTTGTTAAGAACACAGGGTGATTCTATGTAGTGTGAAGGTAAAAAGTGACGCATCGGTGTAGATATAACTTCATGTGCTTTGTTGCACTGGGTACTAAGTTCATTCTTCTTTTGTTCGCGTTTTTTTGCTTTTATATATCGAATTGCAAGTATCAACATATCTTGGTCCTTTTTGTTTTGTGTCATGTATCATAATACAAAAAATTACAATGTCAAATATTTTGTGGGGTTTATTAATGCTCAATTCAAACTGGTATAGCGACAGCGACGACCTGCTCCGCAGGATTCTAGAATCAAGTCAGGAAAGATAATTTATTATATATCGGCAAGAGGTTCGCTTTCGCGAAAATTACGCACCTTCACAAACATGGGGATGTTTATTGTCAAAATTACCTACTTCGATAATACAAAGTTTTTTTACCGTCCCACTCTTCTACCAGGTCGGTACCCTTCCATACACGCACTTGAACCGTACTAGGAATATATGGTTCTGGTTGACTGTTGATACCATAATAATATTCAAAATAAGAATCTAAAAAGCATGGCATTGTTTCACGGGCGTAACGCAAAATGTTAAGTGCGGCTTTTTTATCACTGCACAGCAAAGTTGTCGCCCAAACGAAAGCATCAAAACCCTTTAACAATTTTTCTGATTTTAGCTTGGATTGTTCGTAATCCCACCATTTTGCCAGGTTTTCAAAGCTCCACTCGGATTGGTTGTTCTTTTCATGAATAATTATATTTTCCAATGTTGCGCGATCGCCATCATGCATATGTTTCATAAAGGTTTTATCGAATGGATCTTTCACAAATCCGTGTGGAATATCGATAAACTCGCTATTTTTGATGGCTTTTATGGTGTATATCACATAATTTTCATCTATATATTTGGGGTCACCTAAACGTCTTTTGAATCCACCTTCGATTGACCATGGGCAATTATAAAATATGCCGTCTACCACACGTGCTCCGGCCGCCACCAAAGTGCGAAAATCATGCATACGATTAACAACAATTCTGTTAGAACCGCCTTCAAATATCGAACGCGAAAATGGATTATAATCGTGCAATATAAAGACATATTTACCCCGGAACTTTGGATAATCATCAATTCCTATTCGTGGTAAGTTGTCCAATTTGTTTTCTATTAAAAATTTCTTTGCTTCATCTGACATTTAGTACCCTTTGTTATATAAATACCACAAAATTACAGATGGTCAAGAATAAATTAAATAAGATTTTCAATTTGACTTGGGCGCGATATGGCATTAGTATAATGGTATGAAGAAAATAATTGTTTGTTTGTTGGCAATCTTTGTCGCGGATGCGGCGTATGCGTACACTAATCGGGGGACGGCCGTCCTGCGCGTTATGAACAAGGCCGCCGGTAAAGTGACCCAGATGAATGTCGCCGTTGGTAATACGGTGGAATTTGAAAAAATCGGTATTACGGTGCGTGCGTGCAAGCAATCGGACCCATTTGATGCAGAAAATTTTTATGCATTTGTGGAAATTGCACGTCCCGATGGTGCCATGGTGTTTTCTAATTGGATGAATCGCAACAATCCCGGCGCAAACCCGGTACAAGATGCCGACTATGATGTGTGGTTGGTAAAGTGCGAATAAAGAGGGGGCAATAATGAAAAGATTTTTGAAAAAATATTTTATATTCATTATTGGTGTGTTGGTGTTGTTAAGTGTCGTTTTTGCGTTCTTTACCGTGCCACGTGGGGAAAATTCACTGGAAACGGGTGTGTTAAAGCATTGGCGGGCGGCATCGACCGAACGACGGGTTGCCGCGGTGCGCGTGTTGGCCGCATCGGATGATAATTTGGATAAAATTGTTGCCTGTGTTGACAAGATGGCTGAATTGCCAGATTCGGGCGATATGGCGGTGCGCGATGCGGTTGAACTCTGTTTTATTGGGTACCAATTGCGGGAAAATATTTAATGTGGCGCGCGTTATTTGTGCTTTTGATGGTTGGATGCGCGCAGAATGACGATTATATTGGTGCGGAATATTTGGGTGCGCCGTATGTAAATAATCCATTGGGCGAAGAAAGCAATCCGGATGCCGATCCACTGTACCGAACCGATGCGTTTGATTGTACCACGTTTGTGGAAACCGCGTTGGCGGGTGGTGACGTGAAAAAGTTGAATCAAATAAGATATTGTGATGGTAATATAGATTTTATAAATCGAAATCATTTTATCGAAACCGATTGGATAGTAAATAATTCTGGGTTGGTTGCGAATGTTTCGTCGAAATATGCTCCGGTTGCCATACGTAATGTGACCATAGATAAACGGCGGTGGTTCAAAAAGGTGTATGGCATAGATACTCAATTTGCAAAACAAAGTGTTGCATTGGAATACATACCATATAAATATGCTAAAAATATTAGTGTGCCAGAGCCAAAGGTGGTGTTATTTATTGAAATGCCGGGGCAAATGCCACAAAAAATTGGTACAGATTTGGCGGTGCGACATATGGGATTTTTGTTGCCGGATGGGCGATTGCGGCATGCGTCAAGTACGAGACAATGTGTTGTCGATGCGGACTTTCGTAAATATATCAATCAAATGATGGAAAATAAAAATAATTTGGGTATAATGTTGTTGGAAATAAAAAAATGAAGAACGATAAAATTATTCAAATGGATATGGGTGCGTCTGTGTCGTCCAAAATTGGCACGACGGTGTGCCTTGGCATAGAATCATCGTGTGATGAAACAAGTGCCGCTTTGGTGGATTCTAATAAAAATATTTTGGCGCATATAATATATTCTCAAATTCCCGAACATCAAAAATATGGTGGTGTTGTACCGGAATTGGCGGCGCGTGCGCATATATTGGCCATTGGTGATGTTATAAATCGGACATTGGATGGTGCCGGAATGACGTTGGATGACGTGGATGTTATTGCGGCGACCGCAGGACCGGGCCTTATTGGTGGTGTGTTGGTCGGGTGGATGGCCGCAACGGGTATGGCTCAATCGACCGGTAAACCGTTGGTTGCGGTAAATCATTTGGAAGGTCATGCATTGGTACCACGTTTGGCCGCGGCGGCGGCCGATGGGTCGGGCACAAAACTGGATGTTGAATTTCCGTATTTATTGATGCTGGCATCGGGGGGGCATTGTCAGATATTATTGGTGCGCGGTGTTGGTAAATATGAAATGATTGGGCAAACATTGGATGACAGCGCCGGCGAAGCGTTTGATAAGGTTTCAAAAATGTTGGGACTTGGCTATCCCGGCGGACCGATTGTCGATCGGCGGGCGGCAATGGGAAACGCACATGCGTTTGATTTTCCGCGTCCGTTATGTGATAAACCGGGGTGCGATTTTTCGTTCAGTGGCATTAAAACCGCCGCACGTACGTTTTTATCCAAAAACACACCGCCCTATTCTGATGAATTTATAAATGATTTTTGTGCGTCTTTTCAGGCATCTGTGGTTGATTGTATTACAAATCGACTTGGCCATGCATTGAAAAGTCAAATTGTACGCGATGCATCGCCACGCACTTTGGTCGTTGCGGGGGGCGTCGCCAAGAACAGTGCTATACGCAGCGCAATGGAAAATTTGGCACATGAACACAATATGATTTTTGCCGCGCCACCGATGAACCTGTGTACCGACAATGGGGCGATGATTGCATGGGCGGGGTTGGAAAATTATAGAATTGGGAATATTGTGCACGAACCAATTGCGCCACGTCCACGTTGGCCATTGACAGAGTTATAAACCGCGTTGAGATTCTGTAAGTTTTTTTGATTTATTTATATATTCTGTGACGGATACACTATCTTCGTGTAGTTT
>JAGCET010000048.1 GCA_017650505.1 Alphaproteobacteria bacterium | reverse complement strand
TATGGTTTCAAAAACCATGATGGAATGTTTGACAGATAACATTTCTTCTTTGTCATCGAAATGTGCAGGATATGTAAAAAAACAAATATCAGACAAAGTTGACGAAGTTGCAAATACCGTGGATGCAACCAAAAACGAAGCAACACAAACAGTTGAAGGTGTGAAAAGCGACGCAGCCACCATTAAATCCGAAGGCGAAGCCGCCGTTAAAGAAATAGAAACATCTGCAAAACAAACCGGTGAAGATGCCAAAGAAACCGGAAGTTTATTTAAAAGATTGTTTTGGTAAAAAAAATAACCCGCCGCATGGCGGGTTTTCTTGTTTACACGCGCGCGCAAAAATGTTATAATAATATAAACATGGGGTGTAATTCGTGCACGAATTCCCCGGAAAAATGGTGGATTTCGGGCGTTTCCGAAGTATATGGAGAGTGTTCATGAAAAAACGTTCTGTTATAAATTTGTGTAAAAATGCACTGGGGACTGTATTGTTGTTGATGGGTGCATTCTTTGTGTGTTCAACATTATTGTCGATGCGTGTGGTTTTGGCGGACCCAATTGCACCGTCTTATGATACGGGTGCGATGGTGGCGCAAAATCAATCGTCTGGTCGTGCCAATCGGGCCAGTCCGCGCGGTACATCCGCAAATACGTCTGCGCGTCCGACAACGGCGACAACGGCCACATCTGCGTCACGTGGCGTTGCGGCGCGTAATGTGACGGCCCGTTCCACGGCAACACGCAATGTCGTTGCAAGAACTGCGCGTAATACGTCAAACCGTGCAACGTCCGCAACGCGTAATGTTCGCGCGCGCACCGCAAACACTTCGCGTGTTGCATTAGAAGGCGATCCGATTCGTGGTGCAAAGACCAAGATAAACAGCACATATTACACATATTTGTCGGGAAAATTATATTCTGGAAATTATTCAAACATTATTGATTCAACAACTGGTTTGATTTCTGCGGATGCGTACAGCAATTGTTTAGAATCTTACTATACATGTATGGATGAAATTTGCACTGCGCGTAACGAAGCGCAACGCCGTTGTGCATGTGCCGGTCGTGTCAAGGCATTTGCCGAGGCCGAAGATGCATTGGAATCCGCCAACGAAGAACTTATCAAGGTTTCTGGTGAATTGGCATTGTTGATTGCCAACAAAGGTAAAGAAGTTAGCGCCGCATTTAGTTTGACCGATGCAGAAAAAGTTATGAATTGCGCATCATGGCGTGAAGCCAGCAAAAACGGCACCGCCACTGATACAGAATTTGGGACATGGTGTGCCGACCATGGCGAATATAACAGCCAATGTTCAAAAACGCGTGCGCCAGAATATTGCTATGAAAGTCGGAATAATCAAATGTTCGATGTGTCCGATTTGGATGGCGCGGGTTCCGATATTTTGGCGTCTTTGGCAAAATGGGCGGATGACGTAAAGGCAAACACCGACACAATTTTGAAAACAGATAATGACAGTTTGTTGGGTGCATATACCGCATTGACAGATGTTGTCAATGGCATTTACGGTTCGTCTGTGGCATTGGGTGATGGTGAAACCAAGGATACATTGGCGGAAACATGGGGTTATGATTTGTTCCGTTACGCACACAATAATGTGTGTGCACGCGTATTAGATTCGTGCTTTAATGGTATATACGAAGGTTGTGGTACACCGCCGTCGGGTGGACGTTGTGCAAACGGTGCGACATCTTCGTGTCCATTTAATTATAACAGCAAAGTTGAAATATCATCGTCCGGTGATGTGACATTGAATGAACGCAGCACCAATGGTTCGAATTCATCTGCGTCATGTTTTGGGTACAGTTCTTCATCCGGTGACCCATATTCATCTTTGCGTGGTCCGGTTGCCGATGCACGTCGGTCTGTGATGCAGAAATATTTGTTGGATGCACATGCAGATTGTGACCTGTATGGTGAACAATTAAAAACGACCGCACAAAAGATTTCATATCAAAAGGCTGCGGCACAACAGGCATTGCAACAAAAACGTTTGGAATTCTATAATGAAGAACAAAGTGATGTTTTGTCTAATGCGGTTGCGGCGGGTACAAACTTTAATGAATGTATAAGTGAACTTTGGGATTGCTATGAAACCCAGGCGTCCGCAAATGAAACATGGTCGGGGTCGCGTATCAAGACATATTGCGCACAAATCGCAAATGCGCCGCATTGCTATCAAGATATGATTTGCAATCCGTCGGTGGCACAGTTTAAGGCGATTATCGATGTCGCCGACAATACCGCGTGTAATTGGCACGCCAGTGACTATAAACAAAACACTTGCCGTAATGTTGTGACATTAAATGAAATCTTAAGCACAAATGGTACCGGTGCTTCGCCGGCAACACCAAGTGGTACAATAACGACGGGTAATTCTGCGGCATTCCGTGAACAGTGTTTGCGTGATGCACTTGGGTGTGGCAGTGGCAGTTCATCTGATTGTATCCGTTATTGGACACCACAACGTTAATAATAAAAATATAAAATCAGAAACGGGGCATTTGCCCCGTTTTTATTTAACCTCATAGGAAAACAAACAATATTTAACGGCTTGTCCTAGGAAATCATTTCAATTATAATACGAATCATATACATTGTTCTATTTTTTGTATAAATGGAGG
>JAGCET010000047.1 GCA_017650505.1 Alphaproteobacteria bacterium | reverse complement strand
GGTCAGCAATATGCACTGATTGGGGATGCGTGCGTATCGATATGCGAAACCATGACCGATGAAACCGGACACATGGAATGGAACGAAGCCCGCAAAAAATGCGTCCGTACCTGTGAACCAGGCTATAAAATGTGGTAAGGAGGATGGTGCAACAGAGGGGGAAAATCTTTGCTAATGTCTGCGTCGCGATGGATCGCGCCGGTGATTGTGCCATAGATATTGTTGCAAAGGTACGATGGGCCATGAAATTTACCGGTGCCATTATTAGGTCTATAATTCGTGCATTTCGTGGTCACACTGTTTTTCGGCATGTAGATTTTATGACGGAACTGGACAAAGCCGGACCACGTGCAGTGCCTATTGTGTGCCTGATTAGTTTTATGGTCGGACTTATTATCGCATTTGTTGGGAATATGCAGTTAAAGTTGTTTGGGGCCGAAGTATATGTTGCCGCCTTGGTTGCAATTTCGATGATAAGAATACTTGGTGCGGTTATGACCGGAATAATTATGGCCGGACGAACGGGTGCCGCATATGCGTCTGAAATTGGGTCTATGCGCGCGAACCAGGAAATAGATGCATTGGTCACGATGGGCGTGTCGCCAATAGATTTCTTGGTGACACCGCGCGTATTGGCATTGACAATTACTATGCCTATTTTGACGATTTTGGCGGATATAGTAGCAATCTTTGGTGGAATGTGTGTTGCGGTTGCGATTATGAACATATCTGTTGTGGAATATTGGCGAACCACACTTGAATGGTTGACCTTTAACAACTTTATCATTGGCGTGTTGCATGGATGGCTGTTTGGATGGGTCATTGCGATAATCGGCTGTCGGTGCGGTATGCGCGCAGAACGCACCGCCGATGGAATTGGGCGTGCCGCAACGCGCGCGGTTGTTTTGGGTATTGTTGGTTGTGTGGTAACAACCGCAATATTGACGGTATTCTTTAACTGGGTGGATGTATGATGGTTGGAAAAAAGGAACCATTTTTTCAGATTAAAGATTTAACGCTTGGGTATGGCGGGCGCGTTGTCCTGTGCGATTTGAATTTTACCGTAAATCGTGGCGATATCTTTGTCATTATGGGGGCATCCGGGTGCGGTAAAAGTACAATTATGCGGTCTATGATCGGCCTTATGCGTCCGGAATCGGGCCGGGTTATTGTTGATGGGATTGATCTGTGGTCTTTATCGAACGATGAACGCGCACGCGTTATTGAAACGTTTGGAATTTCGTACCAGGGCGGCGCGTTGTTTTCTTCGATGACCGTGCGTGAGAATGTTGCGTTGCCATTAGAGTTAAAAACAAATATGACGCCACGCGAAATAAACGAACAAGTTAACGAAACATTGAAATTGGTCGGGATGGATGGGTATCAAAACCTGTATCCGCCAGAAATAAGTGGTGGTATGATAAAGCGTACGGCATTGGCGCGCGCGATGATTTTGAACCCGCGTGTTTTGTTCTTTGACGAACCATCGGCGGGGCTGGATCCGGTGCATTCGGCCAATTTGGACGGACTGATTCAGAAAATAAATCGAACCATGGGAACGACGATTATTATGGTAACACACGAATTGCCGACAATTATGACGATCGCCACAAATTCGGTCTATATAGATTCTGAAACCCGGACGGTTGGCGCAACAGGGGCACCAAAACAGATTTTGAAAACCACAAAAAATCGCAAAATTATCGATTTCTTAACACGAAACAAAACATATATGGGGGCAGGAAAATGAAAAAGCTAAACAAACGCACAGTTGGTGGATTTTTGATACTTGGATTATTGCTGATTATCGGGGCCATTTTGTTCTTTTTTGGTGGCAACCTGGATCGCAATTATATCACGCCGGTTTTGTTCTTTGAAGGATCGGTTAAGGGATTAAACGTCGGTTCAAACGTGTATTTCCGCGGCGTTCCGATTGGCCGGGTCGAAAAAATACAATTGGTTCCGAATAACCAAGATAAAATTATTATTCCGGTTTACGTCCGCATTGACCCACGTACGACGGCGAATGGCGAAATGAGCAAGTCTGATATGGAAAAATGGATTGCGGATTTGGTTGAACATGGGCTAAAAGGTAAATTACAAACCCAGAGTATGCTGACCGGCCAGATGACAATTGAATTGGATTTCTATCCGAATTACCCATCAAGGTTCCAGGCCGAAAAGTACGACATAGATGATACGGAAATCCCGACGGTACCATCCATGTTGGACGAAATTTCGCAAAATTTAGAAAAAATACCATTATCAGATATTTCAAGTGGTGTTAACGGGTTATTAAAACAACTTAACACAGACGTCCCGGCATTATTGCGCCATTCTACCGATGCGATGAACAGTATAAATCGCCTTGCTGATTCTATTGCGGGACCGGGCTCGAATACCGTAAACGAACTGAACAAAATGATTCGCGAGGTCGGCGAGGCGGCCCGCGCCGTATCACGACTTAGCGATTATTTAGAACGCCACCCCGAGGCATTATTAAAAGGAAAAGGAGGATATTAAAATGGACGGTAAAAACATATTTCTTGCATTATCTATGACAATATTGGCGGCATGTGGGTTTGGTCGCGAAAGTGCGCCTGCGCGTTTCTATGCATTGAATACGCCCGCGGTTCAGCAAATACGCGGACCGCAAAAATCGGTAAACGTTGCGATTGAAAATGTGTCGGTACCCCAATCGGTGGACCGTCCGCAAATTGTCGTCAAAGAAAAAGATTCCAACATAATGAATGTTTCAGAATTTGACCGGTGGATAGAAGGGCTTAACACCGCCCTGCCCGTTTCTATTTCGGAAAACATAAATATGTACGCCAAGAACATTAACGCAAGACCGGGACGAAATGCCGCAAGCATTGGCGTTGCAAAATATATTGTTTCGGTGGATTTTGTGAAATTTGAAACCGAATTGGATGGCGAAATTACCATGGCGGCATGGTGGACGGTATCGAACAATCACGGCGATGTTTTGGTGCAAAAGAAAACAAATTTAAGTGCCGAAACGCCGGAATCGGACCTTGGCGGGCCGGATTATGACGCGATTGTTGCGGCACAAAGCCAATTGATTGCGAAACTTTCATATAAAATCGCCGACGTTATTAGCGGGTTGAAATAAAAATGTGATTGACACCAATGTGCGGTTTTTGATATAATTTTTGGGAAAAGAATTGGGGGAAAATTTGCGCTTTTTACGATGGATTTTTGTTATATGCGTGGCGTGTTTGAACGCAAATTTTGTGATGGCTGGAAGTTGCAAAAATATGAGCAGAACCGGCACAGGAATTGAATTAGCTGCCCCAAATGATGGTGGCGGATATTTTATATGCAAAGAAGGTGGCAAAGGCACATATTGTGACCTGAATGATATTGTTTTAGTTGATGGTAAACTTAAGCAATGTGCAAAGGTTAAAGAAACTATTGGGAAAAAAAATGTGCAGTATATCAAATGGCAAGATTATTCTATGCCAGGTGCTTGCACGGCGTCATCTCCAGAAGATTTTATGCAACAGTATGCAAATTTCAAAACAAAATACGTGGGTAACGATCTTTTGGTGTTTAAATATGTTGCAAACAAGGAAAAAGCAATATTGCCCACCTGTTTATATTCTTCCGATCAGTTTAATGCTCTGTTATCACGCGCAGACACTATAAAAAAAGAATGTGAGGCTTCTGGTGGTACACCCAAAAAGGCACAGGGATTTGATGGCCGTCTAGTTTACGGTTGTGAACAAGCCGCGACTGCTAGCACAACCGGGGCGGTGGCACAACAACAGGCCAGTGGTAGCAGTGGCGGTTCTGCGGATGAATTTTGTGGTGTGAAATGTGACATTAAAATGGATGGTAAATATCTTGTATGTGACAAGAATTTTTGGCCTAGGTATTGTTCTGATGGAACCTGGGAACCTGTCGGGATAGACAACTGTCCCAAAAATGGGCAAGCACCGGGTAGCGGATTTATAAACAATAGTAAACAAGAGAATTTGAGTACTAAGCGCGGAACGTTAACAAGAGTATCATGGGTAAAATCAACAAAAAAACAAGGTTCCTATGTATTTGATAACATCAATGGAACAAATTATTGTATTGGATGTCGACAGGGATATCAATTTAATGAAGACAGCACTACATGCGTACCAATACCTAATAATTCTGCAACATTGTCCAGTCCTTGTGCGTACGACGACAAAGACTATGATTGGTGCCAGCCGGATGCAGCCGGTGCCACGGATGGCCGGTGTCGTACTTTGAAATCGGGTGATGTCACACAGATGACCTGCGCCACAATCAACTGTAAGGATGGTTATTATCTATGGCTTAATGATAAGGGTGATTCACAAGGTGTGTGTCATTCCGAAAAAGTTGCAAATGATAGGTGCACCGGTAAATGCAAAGACTGTAATGGGAAATGCGTGCCAAATATAGTTGATACCCCAAAACTTAAAGTGAATGGAAAAACTGTTACACCAAGATCTCAAGGTGCATACCAAGGATGCAAATGCGAAGCGGCGTCGGTTGCAGAAGAAGAATATTCTGTCGATGATACACCGGCCGAAGAAAAACAAGAGGTCGAGACACCTGTGGCAGGTGAAAAAATTCAAATAAACGGTGTTGTAAAGGCGAAAGATGGTGAGACCCTGCCCGGGGCAACGATTAAGGTTAGCGATACCCAAGGGACAATTACTGATACAGATGGCAATTTTAAACTATCCGATGTGGACACTACTGCAACGGTGAATATATCTTTTACGGGTTGTCAACCGGTTGATAAAGGTGCAAAGGAATTGCAAAATGCCACTATTGAATTAGAATGCACCAATAATACGTTAAATGAGGTATCCGTCGTTCCAGATGAAATCACCCTTGACGACCCGTGTGTGAAGTCCGGTGGAGAGCCGAAAGAAGATGGTTCATGCGATTGTGGGGATGATGGTAAATTAAAACCAAGCGATGACGGGCAGACCTGTGTTCCGGTGGTCAGTGATGAAACAGGTGATGATATAAATGAATTTGTTGGCGGTGGCGAAACCGAAACAACAACGCCGCCCGATGAAAATAAATTGGAAGATGCCATAGAAAATTATCAAAAAGCCAAAGAAAACGAACAATCGTTGGCAAATCGGACTTTGACCGCCGCAACAACCGCCGCAACCGGACTTGGGATGATGACGGCCGCATCGGCAATGGCCGAACAGAACGCGGATGCCGATGCCGAAGAAGATATGCGTGCATACCTTGCCACATTTAGTTGTAGTTATGGTAAGGGTCAATCGGTCAAGACGGGAAATGAAGAAATCACTTTGCCCGGTGGAAATGATTTAATGTCATATTACAGTGAATATAAATCATTGGCCGATAACCTGAAAACGACCAAGGCGGCATTGGGATTACGCAGCGGTATTGAATCGGAAGTCATGTATGACAAGGCGGAAAGTGGATTATATAAATACGCGTCCGTTGGTAAAACCGATGGTGCATATACGTCTTTGGCGCGTGCATTGACGGATGAAACGGGCGAAGACGCCGCGGAATGGAATGCACAAAAAGATAAAAGTGCGAAAAAGTTAAAGACCGGCGGAATTGCCGCTGGCGTGGGTGCCGTTGGTGGAATTGCCGGGAATGTCGCAATAAATACCGATTTGATAAAGAACATTAAAGAAAAGTTTGGGGAATAGGTATTAGTGTTAGTTCCCCTTTGGAAATCATCCACAAAATTTTTCAAATTTTGCGGGACCCGATAGGATGGGTGCCGGGTAACACCCGGCGGGGTGGTTAGAGAATATGGAATAATAACGAATGCTCTAACCACCTCCCGGCCTGCTAGGCCGTACTCCTCCAATGGAGGAGAACTTACTTTCTGGAATAAGTTCTTAAGTAAAAAAAATCCCGCGGTGCGGGATTTTTTGAATTAAAGATCGACAATATTTATCCAACCAATTTGTGCCACAGGCTTTTCTTTTTACCCTTTTGGGCACCGGCCTTTTTACGGGCGCGACGTGGCGCATTCATGGTTGTTTTCTTGGCCTCCACATGCTCGGCATTCTTTTTCTTGGCATCCGTTGACGGTGCATTCGCCATCAAGATATCATCGGTCTTGATCTGTTCTGGGGCGACACGCTGAATCGCGTATTGGTCAATATTCATCATACTGTCGTCGCCAACAATCACGATTTCGGTGCCAAATTCATTCTCCATCGCGTTTAATTCTGCGCGCTTGTGGTTCAAGATATAAATTGCGATATCCGTTGGGACACTCATAATTATCTTTTGCGCCGCCTTGGCCAGCAATTTTTCCTGAAGGTGGCGGAACAAGATAATAGACGCCGTTTGAATACTGGGCACTACACCCGCGCCCATACAATGCGGACACGCAACGTACGAAGATTCAATAAAACTGCTGCGTAATCTTTGACGTGACAGCATCAAGACCCCGAATGCGTTTATCTTGGCCACCTGGGTCCGGGCACGGTCATGTTTCATAACGTCGCGCATTTTCATTTCCAGTTTACGGTTATTGCGTTCTTCTTCCATATCGATAAAGTCTATCGCCACAATGCCCGCCAAATCACGCAGACGCAGTTGCAGGGCGATTTCTTCCGCGGCCTCGAGATTAGTATTCAGGGCCGTTTGTTCGATATCTTTTTCCTTGATCGCGCGGGATGAATTCACGTCGATTGTCACCATCGCCTCGGTCTGGTTTATAACCAGTGAACCACCAGACGGCAATTGAACGTACGGGCCGTGCAATCCCTCTAATTGTTTTTCTACACCGGCCTTGACCATAAGGGGAACCGCCGGATCTTTGTATAACACCAACTGTTTACGTGGCGCGTGGCCGTACATTTGTTGATAGTACGTTTTGGCGGCATCAAAAGCCTCTTCCCCTTGGATAGTCAAAATATCGTCTTTGTCGGTCAAGAAATCGCGCACGACGCGGCGAAGAAGTGAATCTTCGGTATGAATGACCACCGGCGCAACCGATTCCAATGTTGTTTTGCGGATTTCATTCCACAGATTCACCAAATAGTCATAATCTGCGGCAATATCCGTGGACGTCGCACCAAACGCCGCCGTACGCAACACAACCGTCATACCCTTGGGTATCTTTAACGTGTGCAATATTTCGCGCAGGCGCGCCCGTTCCGTACGGTCAGAAATCTTTTTGGAAATACCATAACTGTTTCTTTTCCGCGAATTAGGCATCAAAACCGCAAAACGCCCCGCAAGCGACAAAAATGTCGTCATCGATGCGCCCTTTTGGCCGCGTTCTTCCTTAACCCCTTGGACCAACAGGATTTGTTTCGGTTTTATGACATCTTGGATTTTGAATTCGCGCGCACGTTTGGCGAATTCTTTGTTGTCTTCACCGGCACTGTGATCGTCATAGTCTGCAACCTCGTCCATTTCATCGTCTGGGTCTGTGTCGTCATCAACGATATTGGCGTGCGCCAATTCAATAAGTTTCTTTTTCTGTTCAGGTGTAATTTGATAATAGTCGGGGTGAATTTCCGAAAACGGCAGAAATCCATTCTTGCCCGTACCATAATCTACAAACGCCGCCTGAAGTGATGGTTCAACACGAATAACCTTGGCCAGATAGATATTACCCTTAATCTGGGGTTTGGTCGTTGTTTCAACATCAAAATCAGACACACGATTGTTCGTGGAATCAACAACGACTACGCGTGTTTCTTCCGGGTGGACTGCGTCCACATATATCTTTTTTGACATTTGATAATCCTTTATGTTTGGGGACACACATATGGGCAATAATCCGTCCCCGTGGGGCGTCCAAGCCCATGCCAAGGGAATACGCCACGATACCAATAAGCGCCCACCGGATTAAAGAAACAAGTGATAATTCAAACACTTTTATAACCCCGTAATGATATGTCATGCATATTCTATCACGGCATATAATATTTCGCAAGGTATTTTATTCGTCCGGCTATAAAATTATCCAATGCCCACCGCAATCCGAACCGATGTGGCGAATTTTTCCGGTCTTTTTCAATTTATTCCGATTCCATTTTACCCCGTCCACACTAAGCCCTGTTGCCATTGCCAGTTCGTCATGTGTAGCATTTGGATTTTTGCCGCTTTAACTAGTCATGATC